>DATBQN010000019.1:0-1677 GCA_036560825.1 Thermoanaerobaculia bacterium | reverse complement strand
GCGCCTCATCCTGGTGACGATGAGCCGCGACATCGAATTCGACCTGCGCAACCTCTTCTTCCAGCACCTCGAGGCGCAGCCCCAGACCTTCTTCCATCAGCGGCCGACCGGCGACCTGATGGCGCGGGCGACGAACGACCTCCAGGCGGTCCGCATGCTCTGCGGCCCGGCGATCATGTACAGCGCCAACACCGTGATGACCGCCGCCGGCGCGCTCTTCCTGATGGCCCGCATCAACCTCCGCCTGACGCTCCTGGCGCTCGTCACCATGCCGCTCGTCGCCATCGCCACCACTGTCTTCGGCAGCCGCATCCACGCGCTCTTCGAGGTCGTGCAGGGTCAGTTCGCGGGGATCTCGGCGCGGGTGCAGGAGAACTTCGCCGGCGTGCGGGTGGTGCGCGCCTACGCCCAGGAGGAGCCCGAGCTCGCCGACTTCCGCCGGCTGAACGACGAGTACGTCGACGGCAACCGCACGCTGACCGCCTGGACCGCCGCCTTCCATCCGCTGCTGCAGGCCTTGATCGGCGTCGGCTTCGCGGCGGTCCTCTGGTACGGCGGCGCGCTCGTCATGCGCGGCGGCATCACGATCGGCGAGTTCGTCACCTTCAACGGCTTCGTCGCCAAGCTGATCTGGCCGATGATCGCCCTCGGCTGGGTGATCAACCTGGTGCAGCGCGGCACTGCTTCGCTCGGCCGCATCCGCAGCGTCCTCGACGTCGAGCCGGCGATCGTCGACGAGCAGCCCCTGGCCGACCCGCGCGAGATCCGCGGCGCGGTCCGCTTCCGGAGCCTCTCGTTCGGCTACGGCGACGGCGCCCCGCCGGTCCTCTCCGGCATCGATTTCCAGGCGGCGGCCGGCCAGACCGTGGCGCTCGTGGGGCGCACGGGGTCCGGCAAGAGCACCCTCCTCTCGCTCATCCCGCGCCTCAACGATCCGCCGCCGGGGACGCTAACGCTCGACGGCGTCGACGTCCGCCGGCTGCCCCTCCAGCGGCTCCGCGGGGCGATCGGCATGGTGCCGCAGGAGACCTTCCTGTTCTCCGCCACGGTGGCGGAGAACGTCGCCCTCGGGCGCCCCGAGGCGTCGCGGGACGAGATCGCCCACGCGGCGCGTCTGGCCGGCCTCGAGGAGGACCTCGATGCGTTTCCGCACGGCCTGGACACCGTCGTCGGCGAGCGCGGCCTGACCCTCTCGGGCGGACAGAAGCAGCGCGTGGCCCTCGCCCGCGCGCTCCTCCGCGAGCCGCGTCTCCTGCTCCTCGACGACTGCCTCTCGGCGGTCGACACGCAGACCGAGGAGCGCATCCTGAGCAACCTCCGGCGGGTGTTCCGCGGCAGGACCGTCTTCCTCGTCTCCCACCGCATCTCGACGGTGCAGTCGGCGGACCTCATCCTGGTCCTCGACCGCGGCCGCATCGTCGAGCGAGGCACCCACGGCGAGCTCCTCGCCGCCGGCGGCCTCTACGCCGAGCTCGACCAGCGCCAGCGCCTGGAGGAGGAGCTCGCCGCGGTCTAACCGAAATTTCCGGTCGGAATTATCTAACTTGTCCATTTCTTACCCACATAACTATGGCGGGGCTCGGTGCCATAGCTCTCAAACTCGGCCTGGGTGCCGCTTAGTCGCGGCCACGTTGGGCGACCATCTGGCGCCTTAGAGACTTTGGAGCAGGTATATGT
>DATBQN010000018.1:0-17229 GCA_036560825.1 Thermoanaerobaculia bacterium | reverse complement strand
CTTGATCCCCTACAATGGCCGTCAACGAGAGGGAACGAATTTCGCATTCCACCTCCAAGGAGGAGCAGAAAGGTCATGGCCAACCTCGATCGCGGCAACCCTGAGTTCGGACGTGAGCGGCAGCTGACGAAGGTCTTCAAGGCGCTTTCGGACGGCACCCGGCAAGAGATCCTCCGGCTGCTCGAGAACAACCAGCGGACGGTGGGCGAGATCGTGGGCAAGTTCAACCTTTCGCAGCCGACCATCTCGCGCCATCTCTCGGTGCTCAAGGAGGCGGACCTGGTGCTCGACCACAGGCAGGGGCAGAACGTGATCTACCGCCTGAACGAGGGTGCCCTGTCGACCTCGATGCGGAGTTCTTCGGCCAGTTCCGCAGCTGCCAGGAAGCCCTGCGCTAGCCGGCGGACGGCGGCGCGAGCCCCGCCGGCTGAAGCCCGAGCCGCCAGGCGCGGGCCCTCCGGGAGGGCGGTCGGGACGACCGTCCTCCCGGAGCGCTATCACCGCCGCTGCAGCTGACCTATAATCCTCCTCCGCGATTGGAGGGGCGCACGGCTCCCTCCCCTCAACGCTCCCGGCGGTGTAGCTCAGTTGGTAGAGCAAGCGGCTCATATCCGCTGTGTCAGGGGTTCAAGTCCCTTCACCGCCACCATCCCGCGACCGGTCTGACTCATCCCGCCGATGAGCCTGCTCCCCACTCTGCGGCTCTCGTTCGAGCGGCTGGCGCCGACCGCGGCCGGCGACGCCGTGATCGTCGCCTTCTCGGGCGGCGTCGACTCGACCGCGCTCCTCTGGGGCCTGGCCGAGCTCGCCCGGCGCGGCGAGCTGCCCGTCACCCCCGTCGCCGCCCACCTCGACCACGCTCTCGACGCCGGCTCGGCGGCGCGCGCCGCGCGGGCCGCGCGCCTCGCCGCCGACCTCGGCGTGCCCTTCGTCTCCGCTCGACGCGAGGTCGCCGCCGGCCGCGGCAGCGCCAGCCTCGAAGCCGCCGCGCGGCAGGCGCGCTACGACTTCCTGGAGGACGTCCGCGGCCGCCGGGGAGCGCGCTGGATCGCCACCGCCCATCATCTCGACGACCAGGCCGAGACCGTCCTCCTGCGCCTCGCCTTCGGCAGCGGCCTGGCCGGTCTGGCCGCCATCCGGCCGCGGCGCGGCGCCCTGGTGCGGCCGCTCCTCTCCCTCCCCAAGGCGGCGCTCCAGGCCGCCGTCGCGGCGGCGGGGCTCGCCGCGGTCGACGATCCCACGAACGCCGACCTCCGCGTCCCGCGCAACCGTATCCGCCACCTCCTGCTGCCCGCCCTCGCGGCGGCCGAGCCCGGTCTCGCCGACCTGCCCGAGCGCCTGGCCCGGCTCGCCTGCCGCGCCGCCGGGGCGCGCGAGAGGCTGGAGCGCCGCTGCCCCGCGCCCGAGGCCTCCGGCCCTCCATCCATCTCCCGCGCAGCGCTCGCAGGGCTCCCGCCGCCGCTCGCCCAGATCGAGCTCGCCCTCCTCCACTCCCGCGCCGGCGCCCCTTACCCGCCGGCGGCGGCCGCGCGGCGCGAGCTCTTCCGCCAGCTCGCCGCCGGCGGCGCGGTCGGCTGCGACTGCGGGGCCGGTTGGCGTTGGGAGGGGAAGGGAGACGCCATCCTGGTCCGGCGCGCGCGGTCCGAAGCGGCGGACGGCTTCGCTTATACTCTCGAGACGGGCGCGACCGCCCGGATCGCCGAGCTGACCGAATCGACATGACGCCTCCGGGCGATCCCCCCATGACCAAGCCCAAGCCCCCCACGAAGGCGCCGGCTCCGGCCCGCATCGAGCCCGTCTTCGACGCCCAGTCCCTCGGCGCCAGCGTCGCCGAGCTGGGACAGCGGGTGGGGGCGGAGCTGGGCGAGCTCGACCCGGTGGTGATCGCCGTCCTCGGCGGCTCGGTGATCTTCTTCGCCGACCTCCTGCGGGCGATCCGCCGGCCGGTGCGCTTCGAGATGATCCACGTCGACTACTCCGACTCGGCGCCCGGAGCGCGGCCCGGGCAGACCGCGCGGGTGCTCGAGATCCACTACCCCATCCCGGTCGAGATCGCCGGCCAGACGGTCGTCCTGGTCAAGGACGTGGTCGAGTCGGGGATCATCGAGTCCTACCTCGATCAGCAGCTCCGCGAGCGGGGGGCGCGGGAGGTCCGCTTCGTCGCCTTGATCGACATGCCGGCGGAGCGCAAGATCTCCTTCGAGGTGGACTACCACGCCTTCCAGACCTCGCGCCAGGGCGTGCTGGTGGGCTACGGCCTGAAGCACGACGGGCGCTACGGCAACCTGCCGTTCCTCGGGCGGTTGGTCGAGGCATGACCCCCGCCGCGCCGCGGACCGGGCAGCGCCACGACCGCCGGGAATCGCCGGCCGGGCCGATCGGTTACGCTCCCTTGTGGGAGGGAAACTATCTCCCCGGGCGCTCCGTATACGAGCCCCGACGACGCTCTTCTTCGCCACGAGGTAGCGACCGTTGAACTCCACCGTCAAAACCCTCTTCCTCTGGATGGCCATCTTCGCGGTCGTCATCGTCCTCTGGAACCTCACCCAGGGCAACAAGGGCGCGCGCGCCGACCTCAGCTATTCGGAGTTCATGGACCTCGTGCAGAAGCAACGGGTGGCCGAGGTCACCATCAACGACAAGCGGGTGACCGGCAAGTTCCGCGGCAGCGGCGGCGAGTATGCCGACGGCAAGGAGTTCACCAGCGTCCTGCCCTCGAGCTCGATGGTGGATTCCGCCTTCCTCGGCCAGCTCAAGGCGTCGAAGGTCGACGTGCACGGCGAGGAGTCGAAGGAGAACCCGCTCATCACGGTGCTCTTCACCTGGGCGCCGGTGCTCCTCATCGTCGTCCTGTGGATCTTCTTCATGCGGCAGATGCAGACCGGGGGCAACAAGGCCCTCTCCTTCGGCAAGAGCAAGGCGAAGCTCTTGAACGCCTCCGGCAAGAAGGTGACCTTCAAGGAGGTGGCGGGGGTCGAGGAGGCGAAGGAGGAGCTCTCCGAGATCGTCGAGTTCCTCAAGGAGCCGCAGAAGTTCCAGAAGCTGGGCGGCCGCATCCCCAAGGGCGTGCTGCTGATGGGCCCGCCGGGGACCGGCAAGACGCTCCTCGCCCGCGCCATCGCCGGCGAGGCGAACGTCCCCTTCTTCTCGATCTCGGGCTCGGATTTCGTCGAGATGTTCGTCGGCGTCGGCGCCTCGCGCGTGCGCGACCTCTTCGAGCAGGGCAAGAAGAACGCCCCCTGCATCATCTTCATCGACGAGATCGACGCCGTCGGCCGGCACCGCGGCGCCGGCCTCGGCGGCGGCCACGACGAGCGCGAGCAGACGCTCAACCAGCTCCTCGTCGAGATGGACGGCTTCGAGTCGAACGAGGGGGTCATCCTCATCGCGGCGACCAACCGGCCGGACGTCCTCGACCCGGCGCTGCTGCGCCCGGGCCGCTTCGACCGCCGCGTGGTGGTCGACCGCCCGGACATCAACGGCCGGCTGGGGATCCTCAAGGTCCACACCCGCACCATCCCGCTCTCCGAGGACGTGCAGCTCCTGGTCATCGCCCGCGGCACGCCGGGCTTCGCCGGAGCCGACCTCTCGAACCTGGTCAACGAGGCGGCCCTGATCGCCGCCCGCCGGGGCAAGAAGAAGGTCGAGATGGACGACTTCGAGTTCGCCAAGGACAAGGTCCTCATGGGCGTCGAGCGGAAGACCCTGATGCTGACCGACGAGGAGAAGGCGGTCACCGCCTACCACGAGGCGGGGCATGCGCTGGTCGCCGTCTTCACGCCGGGCTCCGACCCGCTCCACAAGGTGACGATCATCCCCCGCGGCCGCGCCCTGGGCCTCACCATGCAGCTCCCCACCGAGGACAAGTACACCTACAAGCGGCACTTCGTCGAGGCGCAGATCGCCATCCTCATGGGCGGCCGCGTGGCCGAGGAGCTCACTCAGGACGACATCACGACGGGCGCCGGCAACGACATCGAGCGCGCCACGGAGCTGGCCCGCCGGATGGTCTGCGAGTGGGGCATGTCCGACCTCGGGCCGCTCGCCTACGGCGCCAAGGAGGAGCCGGTCTTCCTGGGCCGCGACTTCGCGCAGCGCGCCGACTACAGCGAGGACACCGCGATCCAGATCGACCGCCAGGTGGCGAAGATCGTCCAGGAGGGGTACGAGCGGGCGACCGCGATCCTCCGCAGCCATCGCGCGGTGCTCGAGCGGATGGCGGCGGAGCTCCTCGAGCACGAGTCGATGGACGGCGAGGAGGTCTACCGGTTGATCAAGGAGATGACCGGCGAGGAGCACGCCCCGACGCGGCCGGCGCCGCCCGGCGAGGGCCTCTACATCGGCCAGGAGGGTCCGGAGACGGTCTCGACGCCGGTCGCCGCGGGCACCCAGCCGGCCGGCGAGGGCACTTCGGACGTCGTCTTCGTCCCCGCGCCGGGCCAGGCTCCGGAAGCGGCCCAGGATGCCGAGGAGGCTCCGGAAGAGGTCGAGGCCGAGGTCGCCGGTGCCCAGCGGCGCACGGCCCAGGCACCGCCGGCCCGCCGGCCGGTCCCGGCCACCCAGTCCGCAGGCGCCGCCCCCAAGAAGCCCAACTGACCCGCCGCTCGCGTCCTCAGCGCGCCGCGGTAGGATATGGCGGTCCACCCGGCCCGCCCGCGATGAACCCTCCCATGGCATCCGGCGACGCCTCGCGGCGCGCGCGGGCGTGGCTCCTCGGCGCCCTCGTCCTCGCGCTCGAGCTGCTCATCCTCGTCCACCTCCACGATCGCTTCTGGTGGCCGCCCGACGAGGGGGTCTACGCGCATCCCGCCGAGCGGATGCTGCAGGGCGAGCTGCTCCATCGCGACGTCCACGAGGCGCACCCGGCCGCCCACTTCCTGGACGAGGCGGCGCTCGCGCTCTTCGGCGATCGCCTCGTCTCGCTGCGCTACCCGCTCGCCGCCGCCGCCGTGGCCCAGGGGCTGCTGGTCTTCCTCCTCCTGCTGCCGGCGGGCGACCTCGCGGCCGCCGCCGGCTCGCTGGCGACGACCGCTTTCGGCTTCGTCCAATACCTGAGCCCGCAGCCGAGCTGGTACTGCGTCTTCCTCACCGTCGTCGCGGCGGCGATCCTCCGCGTCTGGCCGCCGGCCCGGCGGGGACGGAGCGCCGCGCTCGGCCTCGTCGCGGGCCTGGCCCTCCTCCTCCGCCAGCTCTCCGGCGCCTTCCTCGTCGCCGCGCTGGTGACCTGCCTGCTGCTTGAGGCCGAGGGCGACGAGAGGGCGGAGAGGCCGCTCCTCGCTCGCGCCACCGCGGCGGCCGTGCTCCTCGCCCTCGCCCTCTACCTCCTGCGCTCGACGGACCTCCTCGGCTTCGCGCTCTTCGGCGTTTGGCCCCTGGTCCTCGCCGCCGGCGTCCTCTGGTCGACGCGCCTCCGCGCGCGGGCCGTGGCCTCGCGCCTCGGCGGCTTCGCCGCCGGCGGCTTCGTCGCGGCGCTCCCGCTCGCCGTCTACTACGCTTGGCACGGAGCGCTCGGCGCCCTCTTCGACGACACGGTGAGAGGGGCGCTGGCGGTCTCGCGCCTTCCCTACCTGGCGGGGAACAGCTACGCCGAAGCGCTCGGCGCCGCCGTCAGCCAGCTCGCCGCCCACCGCTCGTTCGGGCTCGTCGCCAACGGGCTCTACTGGCTCAGCCTGCCGTTCGCGGCCGGTGTCCTGGGGCTGCTCGCGGCGCGCCGGCTCGCCGTCGAGCGGCGGGCCGATCCCTTCGTCCATCTCGCCGTCTTCTCCGGCCTCGTCTCGCTGCTCAATCAGATCCCGATCTATCTCTACTACTCGCTGACTCTCTCGCTGCCGGCGCTCCTCCTCGCCGTCGAGCGGCCGCGCGCCCGCGCCGCCGCGAGCGCCCTCGTCCTCGGGCTGTCGGCGATCGCCCTTCACGACCACGCGGCACAGCCGCTGGCGCGAGGAGAGGAGGGAGTCTACGCCGGAGCCCGCATGGGAGTGGTCCCCATCGGCATCCCCAAGCTGGGCCTCTGGACCGACCCCGCGGATGCGGCGGTCTATCGCGCGGTCCTGGCGCGGATCGAGAGCGAGACCGCGGCCGGGGAGCCGATCTTCGCCTTCCCGAACGACGCCGAGCTCTACTACCTCTCCGGCCGGCCGAACCCGTTCGCCTTCTTCAACACGGCGCTCGACGTGCGGACGCCGGCCGACGCCGCCGCCGTCGTCGCGGGCCTCGAACGCGCCAAGCCGCGGCTCGTCCTCTTCGTGCCGGACGACAAGTACCGCACGCCGCCCCTCGAGCCGGTGGTGCGCTTCGTTCGCGCGCGCTACCGGCGCGAGGCGCGGATCGGCCGCTTCGAGGTCTATCGCCTGCCGGGACCGGCGCCGGCTGCGGCCACCTGGCCTCCCCCGCCGGGCGCCGCCGCACGATAGACTCAGACCCGGTGCCCGCGCTTCGATCCACGCTTCGCTAGAGCCATGGAGCCCGCGATCGCCACCCTTCCCCGACCGAGCTCCTGGACCCTCCGCCTACCCCGCGGCCGCCGCCTCGCCCTCGGCGGCCGCCGGCGACCGCTGGTGATGGGCGTGCTCAACCTCACCCCCGACTCCTTCAGCGACGGCGGCCGGTGGACCGATCCCGGCCGCGCCGTGGCGCGCGGCCTCGAGATGCTCGAGGAGGGCGCCGACCTCCTCGACCTCGGCGCCGAGTCGACGCGGCCGGGGGGCGGGACCTACGGCGCCGGCGCGCAGGCGGTGTCGGCCGCGACCGAGCTCGCGCGCCTCCTGCCCGTCCTCGAGGGGCTGCGCGCGGCGACCGATGCCCCGCTCTCCGTCGACACCCGCAAGGGCGCCGTCGCCCGCGCCGCGCTCGCCGCCGGCGCCGACCTGGTGAACGACGTCTCGCTCCTCGGCGACCCCGAGCTGGGGCGCGCCGCGGCGGCTGCCGGCTGCCCGCTCGTCCTCATGCACAGCCGCGGCGAGCTCGCCACGATGCAGCGGGAGATCCGCTTCCGCGACCTGCTGGGCGAGGTCCGCTCCGAGCTCGCCGACGCCGCCGAGCGCGCCGCCGGGCTGGGGGTCGACCGCGAGCAGATCGTCCTCGACCCCGGCATCGGCTTCGGCAAGACCGCCGAGCAGAACCTCGCGCTGCTGCGCCGCCTGGACGCCTTCGCCGACCTCGGGAGGCCGCTTCTCGTCGGCGCCTCGCGCAAGAGCTTCCTCGGCGCGCTCACCGGCCGGCCGCCGGCGGACCGCCTGGCCGGCAGCCTCGCCGCCGCTGCCTGGGCCGCCGCGGGCGGCGCCGCGATCGTGCGCGCCCACGACGTCGCGCCGACCGTCGAGTTCCTCGCCGTCTGGGCGGCGATCGCGGCGAGCACGGCGAGCGGAGCGGCCGGTGCGCAGGGAGCCGGCGGAGGCGAGGACGGGGACGAGCGGAGTGCGGCCGGATGAACCTGGCGCGGCTCGCCGAGATCCTCACCTGGCACGACGCCGTCGACGTGCTGGCGGTCGCCATCGTCGTCTACTACCTGCTCCTCCTCATCCGCGGCACGCGCGCCGTCCAGATGCTCCTTGGTCTGCTCTTCGTCGGCGTCGTCTACTACCTCGCCCAGTTCCTCGATCTCCCCACCCTCACCACGCTGATCGAGAGCCTGCTCATCGTCCTCCCCTTCGCCGTCATCGTCCTCTTCCAGCAGGAGCTCCGCCGCGCCCTCGCCAACTTCGGCCGCAACCCGCTCTGGGGCCTCGCCAAGCAGCGCGCCGTCGAGGCGACCTTCGGCGAGATCGTGCTCGCGGCGACGACCCTCGCCAGCCGCCGCATCGGCGCCCTCATCGTCCTCGAGCGGCTGCAGGGCCTCCGCAACTACGTCGAGAACGGCATCGTCCTCGACGCCGAGCTCTCCTTCGACCTGCTGATCAACGTCTTCACGCCGGACACCCCGCTCCACGACGGCGCGGTGATCATCCAGGAGGCGCGCATCGCCGCCGCCGCCTGCTTCCTGCCGCTCACCCCGAACCCCGAGCTGTCGAAGGAGTTCGGCACCCGCCACCGCGCCGCCCTCGGCATCACCGAGGAGACCGACGCGGTGGCCGTCGTGGTCTCCGAGGAGACCGGCATCATCTCGGTCGCCTTCGACGGCGAGATGGTCCGCGACCTCGACGGCAAGGGCCTGCGCAACACCCTCTACAAGGTGCTGATCACCGATCTCTACCCGCAAGGGGGGAAGGCGGCGTGAGCGAGAGCACGCGGATCTGGGGCCTGCGCATCCTCGCGCTCCTCATCGCCATCGCCCTCTGGTACCGCTTCTCGCTCGAGGGGCGCGAGACGCTGACCGAGCGCACCATCGACGCGCCGGTCTCCTACAACGTGCCGCGCGGCTACGTCATCATCGACCCGCGGCAGAGCGTCCGCGTGCGCCTGCGCGCCAGCAGCAAGAAGCTGCGCCTGCTCGACCCCTACCGGGCGAACGTCCAGCTCGAGCTCACCCAGCAGCAGACGGGAACGGTCGCCGTCAACCTCTCCCCCGAGGACGTGCAGCTCCCCGAGGGCTACACGGTGGTCTCGATCGACCCCGACGTGATCCAGGTCGAGCTCGACCGCGAGATCACCCAGCGGCTGCCGGTCAAGCCGCAGCTCGTCGGCGAGCCGGCGGCGGGGGCCGTCGTGGGGGAGCCGGAGGTGCTCCCCGACCAGGTCCAGGTGACCGGGCCGGAGTCGCTCCTGGCGCGCATCCAGTCGCTGTCGACGCGGCCGATCAGCCTCGACGGCCACGCCCTGACCTTCGAGGAGATGGCCAACGTCGTACAGCCCGACGCGCTCATCCAGATCGTCCAGCCGTCCAAGGTCCAGGTGACGGTGCCGCTCGAGCAGCCCAAGTCGCTGGAGGAGACGGCGCCCGGCAAGGCCGCGCGCAAATCCGGCAAGCATGCCGCCAAGCCGCGGGCGCCGGCCGGAGCGGAGCCTCCTTGAGCCGGCCGCGCCTCTTCGGCACCGACGGCATCCGCGCTCCCTTCGGCGTGCCGCCGCTCGACCGCGCCACCGTGACGGCGCTCGCCCGCGCCCTGGCCGCCACCCTCGAGGCCCCGCCTGCGGACACGGCACGGCCGCCCCAGCCGGCCGCCCCGCTCGTCGTCCTCGGCGGCGACACCCGCGAGAGCCGCGAGGAGATCTGCCAATGGCTCGCCGCCGGGCTCGCCGCCGGCGGCGCCCGCCCGCGCTACGCCGGCATCATCCCCACGCCGGGGATTGCGCGCCTCACCCGAGACCTCTCCGCGGCCGCCGGGATCTCCGTCTCGGCCTCGCACAACCCCCATCCGGACAACGGCATCAAGCTCATCGACGGCGACGGCTTCAAGTGGAGCGAGGCGGCCGAGCTGGCGCTCGAGGAGCGGCTGGGCCGCTCGCCCGCTCCCGACGTCGAGGTCGACTTCGGCCTGAGCGCGCTGGCGGCCGACCCGGCGCTCGGCCCGCGCTACCTCGACGAGCTCGCCGCGACCCTTCCCGCCGGCCGCCCCCTCGCCGGGCTCCGCCTGGTGATCGACGCCGGCAACGGCGCGGCCTCCCCGTTCGCCGGCCCCCTTTTCACCCGCCTCGGAGCGGACCTCGAAGTCCTCTCCGCCAGCCCGGACGGCCGCAACGTCAACGAGGACTGCGGCTCGACGGCGCCGGAGGCGATGGCGGCGCGGGTGCGCGCCCGCGGCGCCGACAGTGCCGGCCTCGGAGCCGCCTTCGACGGCGACGCCGACCGCGCCATCCTCGCCGACGAGCGCGGGGAGGTGCGGGACGGCGACGCCATGCTCTATCTCTGGGCGACCCACCTCCACCGCCAGGGGCGGCTCGACCCGCCGGCGATCGTGGCGACCTCGATGAGCAACCTGGGCCTCGAGCGGGCCCTGGCGCGCGAGGGGATCGCGCTCGTGCGCTGCGACGTCGGCGACCGCGCCGTGGTCGACGCCATGCGGCGGCAGGGGATCGTCCTTGGCGGCGAGCAGTCCGGCCACCTGGTCCACCTCGGGCTCTCGACGACCGGCGACGGCCTGTTGACGGCGCTCCAGATGGCGGGCATCGTGGCGGCGACCGGCCGCCCGCTGTCCGACCTGCTCGCCGGCTTCCGCCGCTACCCGCAGGTGCTGCTCAACGTCCGCGTGCGGGAGAAGCCGGAGCTCCTGGCGCTCCCCAGCGTCGCCGCCGCGGTGCGCGACGTCGAGAGCCGCCTCGGCGCCGACGGCCGCCTCGTCCTCCGCTACAGCGGCACCGAGCCGCTCGCCCGCGTGATGATCGAGGGCCCCGAGCAGGGCGTCGTCGATCACCTCGCCGGCGGCATCGCCGAGGCGATCGCCGCGGAGATCGGGGTAGCGCCGGGCTGAACCCATGAAACACATGAGCCGCAGCCACCTATCGAAGCGCACCGCCGTCCTCTGTCTCTTCACGGCAGCCGCGCTCGGCGCCCTCGCACGACCCTGCCCGGCGGCCGATCCCGTGCTCGCCGGCGTCCCTCCCTTCGAGCTCCGCTCCAGCTTCTGGGTCAACCTGCATCACTTCCTCTACCAGCAGGCACTCCCGGCAGCGAGCGGTGCGGGGCCCGCGCCCGAGCGGGCCGGCGGAGACCAGGCGCTCGGCCCGGAGGAGCGCAAGGCCTGGTCGGAGTCGCTGGAGTTCTACCGCGCGTCGATCACTCCGCACGACCTCTCCGAACGCGAGATGAGGCACACCGAATACTTGCTGGCGGACGTCGCCGACGCCGCGCAACCGAGCCGGTCGACGCTCGAGCCCAAGCTGGCGGCGGCCCTCGAGCGCGCGGCGCCCGCGTACCGGGCGCACTGGTGGGCCGCGCACGATCGCGCGAATCGCTTCTGGATCTCCGTCGTGACCCCGATGGTCCAACAGCTCGGCGGCCGAATCATGGGGCAGATCGCCGCTGCGTATGGAACGTCGTGGCCTCCGACGCCGATCCTCGTCGACGTGGCGGTCTACGCCAACTGGGCGGGCGCCTATACGACCCTGGGCGACCCCATGCACACCATCATCTCCAGCACGGATCCCACCTATCAGGCGTTCGCCGCCTTCGAGATGTTGTTTCACGAGGCGTCCCACACCCTCGTCGACGGGCGGAACGGCCGGATCCCGCGGACGATCGAGCGCGAGTGCCTGGCGCAGAAAAAGGCGATTCCGCGCGACCTCACCCACGCCATCATCTTCTACACCGCGGGAGAGCTCGCCCGCCGCGACCTCGCCGACGCGGGCGTCGCCGGCTACGTTCCCTACGCCGAGCGCAACGGGCTCTGGGGCCGCTCCTGGCCGAGGTACAAGGCCTCGCTCGAGAGGTTCTGGCTCCCCTACCTCGACGGCAAGAGCGAGCTCGACGGGGCGATCGCCCAGCTCGTCGGCACCCTGCCCGACGCCGCCCCCGCGACTCCCAAGATTCCCTGAGGGTAGAGAGCTTCGGCTCTAGGCGCCGCGGGCGATCGCGGCGAGCATCTCCTCGACCGCCGCGGCCATGCCGACGAGGACGGCGCGGGAGACGATCGAGTGGCCGATGTTGAGCTCCTCCATGCCGGGCACGGCGGCGACCGGGCCGACGTTGGCGGCGGTGAGTCCGTGGCCGGCATAGAGGCGGAGGCCGTGAGCGCGACCGCGGGCGGCGGCCTCTTGGATCAGGCGTAGCTGGCCGGCGCGGTCACCGTCGCCGGCACCGCCGGCGCGGGTGTAGGCGTCGGTGTTGATCTCGAAGCCGGGGATGGGTGCTCCCAGAGCGGCGAGCGCCTCGACCTGCCGCGGATCGGGGTCGAGGAAGACGGAGACGGCGATGCCGGCGGCGGCGAGCCGGCGGGTGACGGCGGCGACCCGCTCGCCCTGCGTCGCGAGATCGAGGCCGCCCTCGGTGGTCACCTCCTCCGGCCGCTCGGGGACGAGGGTCACCTGATCGGGCCCGACCGCGAGCGCGATCCCGACCATCTCGTCGGCGGTCGACATCTCGAGGTTGAGCTTGGCGGGCACCGCCTCGCGCAGGCGGGCGAGGTCGCCGTCCTGGACGTGCCGGCGGTCGACCCGCAGATGCGCCGTGATCCCCGACGCGCCGGCCCCGAGCGCGACCCGCGCCGCTTCCACCGGGTCCGGGTACCCCACCCGGCGGGCCTGGCGCAGCGTCGCCACGTGGTCGACGTTGACCGAGAGCCTGACCATCGCCCGCCTACCGCTCGATCTCGAGATCCACGCCGTCGACCGTCTGCTCCGGCTCGCGGCAGATCAGCACCGTCGCCTGGACCGGGAAGTAGGTGCGGTGCAGCTTGTCGCCGAACAGACAGTTGACCTCGTAGTAACCCTCGGGGTTGACCTTGAGGAGCGTCCCCCTGCCGCCCTTGACCCCCAGGATGTCGTTGTGGATCAGCACCTCGGTCGGTAGCTCCATCGTCCCTCCTGGCCCGGTCACTCGCCTTCGTAGAAGCCCTGGTCCTTGTACTCCTTGAGCTTGCGCTGCAGGGTGCGGAGGCCGATCCCGAGGAGGTCGGCGGCCTTGGCGCGGTGGCCGCCGGTGCGTCCCAGGGTCTCCAGGATCGCCTGGCGCTCGATCGACTCCATGGTGCGCGGCGACCCCACCACCGCCTGCACCGGCGAGCCGGCGCTCGAGAGGGTCGAGGAGTCGCGCACCTCGGCGGGCAGGTCGGAGACGGCGATCTCCTCGCCCTGGTGGAAGACGACCACCGACTCGATGACGTTGCGGAGCTGGCGGACGTTGCCCGGCCAGGGATGGCGCGCCAGCACCTCGAACGCCTCGGCCGAGATGTGCTTGGCGGGCTTGCCGTGCTCCTGGCAGAAGACGGCGAGGAAGTGCTCGGCGAGCGACGGGATGTCGCTCGGCCGCTCGCGCAGCGGCGGGATGCGGAGCGTCACCACCTTCAGGCGGTAGTAGAGGTCCTCGCGGAAGCGGCCGTCGACGACCTCCTTCTCGAGGTCCCGGTTGGTGGCCGCGAGGAGCCGGAAGTCGACGTCGATGAGCTCGCTCCCCCCCACCCGCATGATCTGCCGCTCCTCGAGGACGCGGAGGAGCTTCACCTGGAGCTCCGGGTAGAGCTCGCTGATCTCGTCGAGGAAGAGCGTCCCCTTGTGGGAGACCTCGAACTTACCGATCTTGCGGTTGACCGCCCCGGTGAAGGCGCCGCGCTCGTGGCCGAAGAGCTCGCTCTCCAGGATGTCCGAGGGGATGGCGCCGCAGTTGATCGCCAGGAAGCGGTCGTTGCGCCGCGGGCTCGCCCGGTGGATGGCGTTGGCGACCAGCTCCTTGCCGGTGCCGCTCTCGCCGACGATGAGGACCGAGGAGCGCGTCGGCGCGACCATCCTCATCTGCTCGAAGAGGCGCTCCATGGGGGCCGCGCGGCCGATGATGCTCTCGAAGCCGTAGCGCTTGTCGAGCATCTCGCGGAGATTCGAGACCTCCTCTTTGAGCTGTTCCTTCTCGATCAGGTTCATCACCCGCTTGCGGAGCTCGTAGAGGTCGACCGGCTTGGTCAGATAGTCGTCCGCCCCCACCCGCATGGCCTCGACGGCCGACTCGATCGAGCCGTAGCCGGTGACCAGGATCACCCCGAGGTCGAGCTTCTTCTCGCGCACTTCGTTCAAGAACGTCAGGCCGTCGGTCCCCGGCATGCGGAGGTCGCACACCGCCAGGCGCACGCCGTCATTCTCCTCCAGGTACTCCAGGGCCTTCCGGGCGTCGTCGAAGGTGCGCACCGCGAGCCCCGCCCGCTCGATGGCGATCGCCATCGATTCGCGCGAGCCGGTCTCGTCGTCGATCACCAAGACCAGCGGCTTGTCGGCCATACCCCGTCATTTTGGCACATCTCCCCTCCCCCTCCAAGGTGCCACCCTCTTATTCGAGGCCTCGCCGAGGTGCCTTCCCAGGTGCCACCCTTTTCTAGACCGACTCGAGGTGCCGACTCGAGGTGACACCCTTTTCTAGCCAGAGGTGCCACCCTCTTCTACCCAGAGGTGCCACCCTCTTCTGGCTGTGCGAAAGCGCGGCGTAACGTAAACTGGAGACGGCCCATGTCCCTCCCCTTCGAGACCCGGAAAGGCCCCGATTCGGCCGCCACCCTGCACGGCGTCCTCGAGCGGGTCGTCTTCGTCAACGAGGAGAACGCCTGGAGCGTCGTCCGCCTGGCGGTCCCCGGCGAGCGCGAGCCGGTGACGGCGGTGGGGAACCTGCTGGGAGTGCAGCCGGGGGAGAATCTCCGCCTCGAGGGGCAGTGGATCGTCGACCCCAAGTACGGGCGGCAGTTCAAGATCGCCTCCTACTCGATCGTCGCCCCCTCGACCCGCGAGGGGATCCAGCGCTACCTGAGCTCGGGGATGGTGCGCGGGGTCGGCAAGGAGATGGCGAAGCGGCTGGTGGCCCGCTTCGGCCTCGAGACCCTCGCGGTCATCGAGCGCGAGCCGGAGCGCCTGAAGGAGGTTTCCGGGATCGGCCCCAAGCGGCGGGCGGAGATCCAGCGCGCCTTCCTCGAGCAGCGCGAGGCGCGGGAGGTGATGGTCTTCCTGCAGTCGCACGGGGTGGCGACCGGCCACGCGATCAAGATCTGCAAGCGCTACGGCGAGGACGCCCTGCGCCAGGTGCGCGAGGACCCCTATCGCCTGGCGATCGACATCCACGGCATCGGCTTCAAGAGCGCCGACCGCATCGCCGGCGCCCTCGGCTTCGCGAAGACCGCGCCGCAGCGGGTCGAGGCCGGCGTCCTCCACGTCCTGGGCGAGGCCGCCGACCGCGGCCACGTGTTTCTACCCGGCCCGCGCCTGACCGAAGAGGCGGCGCGCCTCCTCGAGATCCCGGCCGCGCCCGTCGCCGCGGCCGTCGAGGCCCTCGCCCGCGCCGAGCAGATCGTCGTCGAGCCCCTGCCCGCCCCGAGCGGCAGCCCAGCCGAAGGGACCGACCGGGCGCGCGAGGCAATCTACCTGAAGCCGCTCCACGCTGCGGAGACCGGCCTCGCGGCCCGCCTGCGCGCCCTCCTCGCCCAGGCCGCCCTGCCGCTCCAGATCGACGCCGAGCGCGCGGTCGCCTGGTTCGAGCGGAAGGAGGGCGTCACCCTCGCCCCGGCGCAGCGGGAGGCGGTGCGCCAGGGCCTCACCAGCAAGCTCCTAGTGGTGACCGGCGGGCCGGGGACGGGGAAGACGACGCTCGTCCGCGGCATCGTCCGCATCCTCGAGAAGAAGGGGCGGACGATCGCCCTCGCCGCCCCCACCGGCCGCGCCGCCAAACGCCTCTCGGAAGCGACCGGGATGCCCGCCGCGACGATCCACCGGCTGCTCGAGTTCGATCCCCGCTCGCGGCGGTTCCTCCGCGACCGCGAGCGGCCCCTCGCCTGCGACCTCCTCATCGTCGACGAGGCGTCGATGCTCGACACCGTCCTCGCCTACCACCTCCTGAAGGCGATCCCCAACGGCGGCCGGCTGATTCTGGTGGGCGACGTCGACCAGCTCCCCTCGGTGGGACCGGGGCGCGTGCTCGCCGACCTCATCCGCTCGCGGGCGGTCGGCGTGGCCGAGCTCGACTTCATCTTCCGCCAGGGCGAGCGGAGCCAGATCGTCGCCAACGCCCACCGCATCCGGCGCGGCGAGCTGCCGGTCGTCCCGCGCGACGAGGCGAGCGACTTCTTCATCGCCGACCGCGGCCGGCCCGAGGAGGTGCTCGAGACCCTCATCGACCTCGTCACCCGCCGCATCCCGGCGCGCTTCGGGCTCGATCCGTTCGAGGAGATCCAGGTGCTCTCGCCGATGAGCCGCGGGCTCCTGGGGACCGCCAACTTGAACCAGGTGCTGCGCGACGTCCTCAACCCGCGCGGGACGACCGTCGCTCACGGCCTGCGGCTGGGCGACAAGGTGATGCAGGTGCGCAACGACTACGAGCTCGAGGTGTGGAACGGCGACCTCGGGCGGGTGACCGGCGTCGACTCCGAGGGCGAGCGGCTGGAGGTGGCGGTCGACGGCCGCCGGATCCTCTACGACTTCGTCAACCTGGACGAGCTGGTCCTCGCCTACGCCTGCACCATCCACAAGTCCCAGGGGAGCGAGTATCCCTGCGTGGTCGTCCCCGTCCACACGCAGCACCACGTCATGCTGCAGCGCAACCTCCTCTACACGGCGATCACCCGCGCCCGCCGCCTCGCCGTCCTGGTGGGTGAGCGCCGGGCCGTGGCGGTCGCGGTGGGGAACGGCCGTACCGGGACGCGTTTCACCGGCCTGGCCGAGCGGCTCGCCGCGCGCTGAGGAACCGCAAGCGAGCGATCCCTACCGGGTCTCCCAGGGATCGTCGGGAGGCGGCGGTGGAGGGGGCGCCGCCGGCGGCGGCGGAGGGGCGGGTGCCGGCGCGGGGAGGACCGGCGAGGGCTCCGGCCGGCGGCGCCACTGGCGGAAGCCGCCCGCGGCGAGGAAGTCGAGGGCCACCGCTCCGAAGCCGATCGTCCAGGCGAGGTACCCGACGACGAAGCCGGCCACGCGGCAGGCGGCGCCGAGCGGGAAGAAGGGGATCAACCCCAGCACGCGGCCGATGAAGGGCAGGAACTCGATCAGGGCGACGCCGGCGAGCGCCATCACGTAGGGGCTGGTGTAGTGCCACCCGAGGCGCTCCTCCGCCCAGCTGCCGAGCCGCAGGGCGACCGCGGCATACCCCACCAGCCCGGCGATCAGCAGGGCGATGAAAGCGAACGGATAGAGCAGGAGGAGCGCGCAGCCGACGATGGTGAGCACCAGCAGCACGGTGACGACGACGAGGAGGGGCAGGAAGGCGAGCTGGCAGAGGAAGCCGGTCAGCCCCGCCCGTCCCGGCTCGGCGCCCACCCGGAGAGCGATCCGCTCGACCGTCGGGCGCGCCACGAGGAGCACGAGGCAGACGAGGAGGGCGAGGAGGACGATCTTCGTCAGCGTCTCCATGAGCCGTCCGACGCCGGCGAAGGGCGAGACGCTCCACACCCGGCGGCCGTGATCCGGGGCGCCGAACGCCCCGAGCGCGGAGACCTCGGAGGTCGAGCCGTGCACCCGAGCGCCGGGATCCTTGTCGATCTCGCCGCCGACGCTGACCACGTCGCCGGAGACCTCGGCCTGCGGCCCCAGGCGGACCGAGCCGCCGACCGCGGTGACCGAGCCGCCGACCCTGCCGTTGATCGTGCAGGAGCCGCCGACCGCCACGACGTTGTCGGAGACCTCGCCGTCGACGGTGACCGAGCCGGCGATCGCCGTCACCTCCTCCGGGTTCTCCCCCGG
>DATBQN010000017.1:0-10787 GCA_036560825.1 Thermoanaerobaculia bacterium | reverse complement strand
GCGACTCGCTCCGCGGCTACGGCGTGGGGAGCGCGCTCGTCCTGCTGACCTACGGACTCCTCGCGAGGTGCCTCGCCGAGCCGCCGGACGGCCCGACCGCCGGGCGGGGACGGCTCGGGGCGCTCGCCGGCACGGCCAGGAGTTCTCGCGCCGTGCTGCTCATGGCGTCGGCGGTCGCCAGCGTGCAGATGGTGCTCGGCAACGCGGCGCTCCTCCTCGCCCTCTGCGCCGCCGCCGCCACGGTCGCCCTCGCGCGGCGGCGACGGCGGCTCGCGGCGTGGATCGGCCTCTGCGGCATCGTCGCGGCCCTCTCCCTCCTGCCCTACGCCGGAGAGCTCGCCGCGGCCCGGCGGCAGTGGAGCCCTATCCTCGTCTACCCGATCGGCGCGAGGCGGATCTGGTGGGTGCTCGCGGCGACGGTCGGGCCGCGCCCGGTGCTCGCCGTCTGGCTGCTCCTCGTCGTCGTGGGCCTCGCCGGCGTCGTCCGCGAGCTGCGGCGACGGCGGGGGGCATCAGACGCCGGGGACGCCGGCGACCGCGCCCGGCCCATCGACCTCGCGGCCTTCGCCGGGCTGACGATCGTCTTCGCGATCGTCGCCGAGGGGACGTTCCTGAAGACCCTCGGGTACACGCCGCGGCCGTGGTATCTCCTGCCGTTCCTGGCCCTCGTGGCGAGCGCGCTCGACACCCTCTTCGCGATGCTCGCGCTCCCGGGCGGCGACCGGCCCGCCGGATGGCTCTCCTTCGTGCGGCCGGTGGCGGTCGCGCTCGTGGCCGCGGCCCAGATCGTCCCCCTGGCCCGCGGCCTCACCGTCCGCCAGACCAACGCCGACCTCGTGGCGCGCGCGGTCGAGCGCTCGGCCGCGCCGCGGGACCTCGTCGTCGTCCTCCCCTGGTACTACGGCGTCAGCTTCGACCGTTACTACCGCGGGGCCGCCCGCTGGCTGACGCTGCCGGAGATCGCGGACCATCGCATCCACCGCTACGACCTGCTCAAGGCCCGGCTCGCGGCGGAGCATCCGCTCGACGACCTGCTGCAGGCGGTCGCGGCGACCCTGCGCTCCGGCCACCGGGTATGGCTGGTGGGCGACGTCCGCTGGCCGCGGCCCGGCGAGCAGCCGCCCATCCGCTCGCCCGCGCCCCTCTCGCCGGACGGTTGGCACGACTGGCCCTACCTCCTCGACTGGTCGCGCCAGCTCGGCGGGTTCCTGGAACGACACGGCGGCATCGCCGTCCCCGTCGACGTCCCCGCGGGCGCGCGGGTGAGCGCGCTCGAGGACATCCCCCTGGCGGTCGTGCGGGGCTGGAGAGAGGAAGGGCCGGCGGGCCCGGATCAGCCGGCGCCGCGGGCGTCGAGCTCCGCGACCAGCCGCCCGGGGGCCACCCGGCGATAGGCCTCGGCGACGAGGTCGGCGATCTCGTCCCAGTCGACGGCCACGTCCAGCCACACCCCGAGCCAGCCGCGGTGACCGACGTAGGGCGGCCGGAAGAACCGCCGCGGATGCGCCGCCACCAGCGCCTCCTGCGCCCCGTCCGGCGCCGCGCACCAGAACGCTAGCCGGTCGTCGTGGTGGTGGTCGGTGTACATGACGAACGTCGTCTTGCCGCGCACGAACCAGGTCGGCTCGCCATGGCTCAGCCGCTCCGTCACCTCCGGCAGCGCGAGGCAGATCCGGCGCAGGGATGCGAGGGGGTCGGCGGGCATTCTAATGATTGTAGCGATCCGCCCTTCTACCAAGTTGACGGGTGCGCACCGTGGGAGCTACAATTCTCTGGAGGAGAAGCCATGGTCTCAATTCGTGCTAAAGCCCCCATCCGTATGGAGCCCCCTCCTACCGCGTAAGCCTTGAGCGGGTACCTGGAGTCACGACTCGCCCTTCAGTGAGCTCCGCCTTTCGTTCCACTGCTGCTCGAGGAACCCCAGCGTCAGGATGATGCTCTGCTGCCAGTGAACGTCCGGGACCCAAGGCAACAGGTCCGGGTCGTCCTTGTACACGGCCAGCACGAGGTCTAGATCCTCGTCATCGACAGACAGTTGCTCCAGCATCTGGCACGCGTCGCTCAGCCGCTGCAGCTTGATCAGGGAAATCGCGCTATTGTATTTGGCCGGTGCACACCGGGGACGGCGCTTGAGCATCTCGTGGTTGCTGCCGACCGCCTCGTGCCACTGCTTGAGCTCGTCTTGAGCGTAGGCGAGGAAGAAATACGCAGCCGGTGGCGGGTTCCCCAGGTCGATCAGCTTCTTCAGTTGGGTCCTCGCCTTCTCGAAGTACTGCGGCCGCTCGCTCTCGCCCACCTCCCTCCCCCAGTTCCAGTAGGCGGCGCCGCTCAGGTAGAGGACATCCCGCGGGTTGTAGGTGCAATCCGACAGCTCCTCCAGGCGTTCCAGGCGGGCGGTGGCCCGCGGCCATTGCTTCTGCGAGAGGGCACAGCCACCGACCTTGTAAAGGAGCTCGAAGTAGCGGCGCCGCGGCGCCGCGTGCGTCGGTTCGGTGCCTCCGAGCAGCAGCATGGCGGCAAACAGATCCCCCTGGTCGAAGGCGAACCTCTCCTGCGGGCTCAGCTTCGCCGGTTTGAGCTCCAGTTCGTCCTCGGAGACCTTGTAGACCGGCACTTTCGACGCGATGTCCTCCAGGTTGGCGAGCGCCTCGCGTACCTCTTCGAACAGCTCGAGCGGGCCAAGCTTCTTGAGACGCGAGGCGATCACCTCGCCGTGCCGTGCAAGCAGAGCGCTCACCAGAACCAGGCCGCCCGCCGCGGAGACCACCGCCGCGCTGGGCTCGTCTGCGGTCGCCTGGTGCATCAGGACACCGAGACAGATCGCCATCGAGGCCAGGCAGCTCAGGGTGAAAAATGCCCATCCAAACCCATGGCGGACCTTATTCCACCAGTCGCTGACCGAGCCTCCGCCTCGCTGCCAAATCCGGCTCATCGCGCCCTCGTAGCTGAAGAGAGTCCGAGCCTAACATCACTTGCGAGAAATTTGATGCACGGACCAGGGATCGGCAAACACACCGCGCTCAAGCGGATTGCCTCGCTTCTTGCCCGCCTCTCAGATCATCAGGTCGCCGCCGTTGATGTCGACGGAGGCGCCGGTGATGTAGCCAGCCTTCTCGGAGGCGAGGAAGCAGATCAGGTCGGCGACCTCGGCGGCGGTGCCGAGGCGCGGGATGGGGAAGGAGCGGGTGTGCGCCGCGAGCTCGGCGGGCGTCGCGTGCTCGCGGGTGAGCTCGGTGTCGATGAGGCCCGGGCAGACGGCGTTGACGGTGATGCCGAAGGGCCCCAGCTCCTTGGCGGCGGCGCGGGTGAGGCCGAGGAGGCCCGCCTTCGAGGCGGTGTAGTGGGCGCCGCCCAGCGTGCTCACGCTCTTGCCGGCGGTCGACGAGAGGTTGACGACGCGGCCGTAGCCGTTCGCCTTCATCGACGGCAGCGCCGCCCGGATGCAGAGGAAGGCCGCGGTCAAGTTGACATCGAGGGCGCGCCGCCACTCGTCCTCGGAGATCTGCTCGAAGCGCGTCGAGTAGGCGGCGGCCGCGTTGTTGACCAGGATGTCGAGCCGGCCGAAGCGGTCGAGGACCCGCGCGACGAGCTCCTCCACCGCCGCAGAGCTGGCGACGTCGCCGGCGACGACGAGGACGCGATCTTGCCTCCCCTCGAAGGCGCCGGCGAGCGCCTCCGCCTGCTCGGGCCGGCGGACGTTCAGGGCCACGCGCGCGCCGCCGGCGAGCATGCGCTCCGCCGCCGCCCGCCCCAGCCCGCGCGCGGCGCCGGTGACGAGCGCGACACGCCCTTCGAGGTCTCCCGGCGCGACATCCATCAGACAGGGTCCTCCGGCCGCCGGTGCGTGGCGGACAGATCGGCTCCCTTCGCCTCCCTCCCGAGGAGGGTCACCGCGGCGACGAGGCTGGCGACGAGGAGGACGGTCCAGGCGAGGACGGGCGGGTATCGGCCACCGTAGCGCATCTCGACGAGCTTCGCCTGGATGACCGCGTTGCGCGACGAGAACAGATTGCCGAGCTGATAGGCGAAGCCGGGGAAGGTGCCGCGCACGGAGGGCGGCGAGAGCTCGTTCAGGTGCGCCGGGACGACACCCCAGGCGCCCTGCACCATGAACTGCATGAGGAAGCCGCCGAGGGCGAGCATCGGCGCCGTGCGCGAGAACGCCCAGAGCGGGATCACGGGGATGGCGAGGAGGGCCGCGAGGACGATCGCCCGACGGCGGCCGATGCGCTCCGACCAGGCGCCGAAGACGATGCCCCCGAGGAGCGCGCCGAGGTTGTAGATCACGGCGATCAGACCGACCGTCTTCACCGAGAAGCCGTGGTTCTTCTCGAGGAAGGTCGGATAGAGGTCCTGCGTGCCGTGGCTGAAGGAGTTGAAGGCGAACATCAGCACGACGAGGAAGAGGAAGATGCCTATGTGTCCGGCTATGCCGGCGATGCCGGCGCCGCTCGGCGCGGCGCGCTCGGTGCGAGCGTCGGCGTCAACGGAGCCGACGGCGCCGCGGGCGGCGCGGCCCTTGAGCCAAGCGGGCGACTCGTCGACCCGCGAGCGGATGAAGACGACGAGGAGCGCGGGCAGCGCGCCGACGAAGAACATGCCGCGCCAGCCGAGGAGCGGGAAGAGGGCACCGTACAACAGGGCGGCGAGCAGGTAACCCACCACGTAGCCTTCCTGCAGAAGGCCGGAGAAGAAGCCGCGCCCCTCGGCGGGCAGCGTCTCGAAGGCGAGGGCCGCGCCCACTCCCCATTCGCCGCCCATGGCGACGCCGAAGCCGGCGCGCAGGAGGAGGAACACCTTGAGCGACGGCGCGAAGCCGGAGGCGAGCTCGAAGAGCGAGTAGAGGACGATGTTCGCCATCAGCGTCGGGCGGCGCCCGAAGCGGTCGGCGAGGAGCCCGAAGACGAAGGCCCCCACCGGCCGCATGGCCAGGGTGAGGAAGATCGCCTCGGCGACGGCGGAGACCTTGGTCTGGAACTCGGCGGCGATGGCGCTAACGCAGAAGATCAGGATGAAGAAGTCGAAGGCGTCGAGCGCCCAGCCCAGGAAGCAGGCGACGAAGGTGCGGCGCTGGGTCGGGGTGAGCCGGCGGAAGGGGCCGAGGAGATCCATGAGGCGGCTCGCGCGGCCGGATTCTAAGGGATTCGCCCCGCGGCAGTGGCATAGGCTCCCCGGCGGCTGTCACGCCGCGACCCTTTGGCGCCTATCCCCTTCGACGGGGCGAATGGACGCTCCGGAAAGGAGATCGAGATGATGCGCAAGCTGGGTTGGCTGGCACTGGTCCTGGCCCTGGCGGTTCCGGCGGCGGCGGCATGGGGCGCCGACGGCAAGTCCGGCAAGGCCGAGGGGTCCGGCTGTTGCTGCTTCTGCGACAGGACGTGCCCCCGGTAGGGTAGGCCCGCGGAGTGGAGCGCGTCGAGAGAGAAGCGCTGCAGCGCCACCTCGAGCGGTTGGCCGACGGGGACCGCGACGCGTTCCACCCGGTGTTCGTCCGCCTGTGGCCGCTCCTCTCCGGCTTCGCCGCGCGCTGCCTGCCGCGGCAGGAGGCCGAGGACGCGGCGCAGGAGGCGCTGCTCCGCGTCTTCGCCCGCGCCGCCGAGTTCGACCGCCGGCGCGACGCGCTGTCCTGGACCCTGGGGATCGCCGCCTACGAGATCCGCAGCGCGCGCCAGCGGCGCCGGCGCCGGCGGGAGGAGCCGGCCGCCGCCCTCGACGCGATCGCCGCGATCGCCGACTACCCGGACGCCGGACGCTCGCCGGAGGACGCCGCGGTGGCGGGCGACCTCGAGCGGGCGCTCGCGGCGGCGCTCGCCACCCTGCGGCCGAGCGACGTAGAGACGCTCCTCGCCTACGCCCGCGGCGAGCGCCCCGACCTTCCCGGTCCCACCTTCCGCAAGCGCGTCGAGCGCGCCCTCGCTCGCCTGCGCGGCGCCTGGAGGCTGCACGATGAACGTCGCCGCTGAACCCGACCTCGCCGCCCGCGCCCGCCGCGCCTATGAGCGCGGGCGGCTGCGCTGGGCGCTCGCCCGCGCCGCGGCGGCGGTCGCCGTCGCCGCCATCGCCCTCATCGGCTGCCCCGCCCCCGGCGCGCCCGCCACCTGCGCCGTGGCTCTCGGCGTCGTCCTCGCCGCCTGCGGCTGGCGCGGCGGCCCCTGGGGGCGCGGCGCCCGGCTCGGCTTCCTCGTCGGCCTCGCGCCCTGCCTGCTCCCGGCCGCCGCCCGCGCCGCCCACGCCTGCTGCGAGAGCCTCTGTCTGACCCTGCCGACCGTCTGCCTGAGCGGCGGCATCGTGGCGGGGCTCCTCCTCGGCTGGCTGGGCCTGCGCGTCCACGGCGACCGCCGCTTCTGGCTCGCCGCGGCCCTCGCCGCCAGCCTCGCCGGCGCGGTCGGCTGCCTCAACGCCGGGCTCGCCGGCCTCGGCGGCATGGCCCTCGGGCTCCTCGCCGGCGCCGCCGCGCCGGTGCTCGCCGCGCGCGCCGCCTGAGGCCACGGCGGCTACACGCGGCGGCTCGGTCGGTTGCCCGCGCTCCAGGTGGCGACTATCATCGGACCGATCCCCAGCCCGGCCATGCCCAAAGATCGCGCCTCCCGCGAGCTCGCCCGGCGGCGGTCGTCCGCCCGCCGGGGAGCCGCAACACCCCGCAAGGACCAGGTGGAGTACGCGGCGGAGGGCGAGGCTCAGAAGCCCTACACCGAGATCCTTTCCGAGGAGATCGAGGCGGGCGTCCAGGAGATCGAGCGGCCGGCCGCCGGGCTCCTCCTCTCCGGCCTCTCGGCGGGGCTCGACGTCGGCTTCAGCCTCTTCCTCATGGGCGTCATGACGACCCTGGTGGGGGACACCCTCTCCCACCCGGTGGCCGAGATCCTGGTCGCCAACATGTACGCGGTGGGCTTCATCTTCGTCGTCCTCGGGCGCTCCGAGCTCTTCACCGAGCACACCACCCTCGCCGTGCTGCCGGTCCTCGGCGGCCGCGCCTCGGTGGCACAGCTCCTCCGCCTCTGGGGCCTCATCTACCTCGCGAACCAGGTCGGCGCGGCGATCTTCGCCGCCATCGCGGCCTGGGTGGGCCCCGCCCTCGGCGTCATCCAGCCGTGGGCGCTCGGCCGCATCGCCCACGGGCTCGTCGACCACTCGTGGTGGGTGATGCTCGCGAGCGGCGTCCTCGCCGGCTGGATGATGGGCCTCCTCTCCTGGCTCGTCACCGCCAGCCGCGACACCGTGAGCCAGGTCTTCTTCGTCTGGCTGGTGACCTTCTCGCTCGGCTTCGCGCACCTCCACCACGCGGTCGCCGGCACGGTCGAGGTGCTGGCAGGGGCCTTCAGCGGCCAGGGGATCACGCTCGCCGACTTCGGCCGCTTCCTGGGGATCGTCACCCTCGGCAACATGATCGGCGGCGTCGTCTTCGTGGCGATCCTCAAGTTCGCCCACGCCACGCAGGCCGCCACGGAGTAGGACCGCACGATCCGCCGGTGTTCCGCCGCGACCCATCTCCTCCCCTCGTCGCCGGCGCGCCCGCCGCGCGGGCGGGGCCTTGCCGGGTCGGGGCCTCGCCAGCACCTCGCTATCAGGAGCCCACGCGGCGCCGGGCGTCATTCGGCGCCCGCGCCGACCGCGGGGCCGCGGAGGAGGACATGACGACGTCTCGTGGAGCTCGCGGGTTGGCCATGGTCGTGTTGTGCGCGGGGCTGGCGGCGGCGCCAGCCGGCGCCGCGGAGCGAGCGTCCGTCCCGGCGTGGCCGAGCGGGCTGGCCGCCGCCGCGCGGGTCTGGATCGGCGAGCTGATGGGCCTCTGGATGCCGGCGCCGCACGGGTTGACGGCGGTTCGGGGGAACGAGGACACGTCCTCGACCACTCCCCCGCCGGACGCCGATCAGCTCAAGCAGCACGTCGACAACCCCGGCCAGACGCCGATGAAGTAGCGCGGACCCGGGTCGGGGGGCGGATGTGTCGGAACCTCTCGCGGCACGGCCATGCCGCGCGCCGGCTTTGCCATGCCGCCCCGGGGCTTCGTGAGATCGCTCGCGGGCGCGGAGCTTCCGGGCGGCGGCTCGACCATGCCGCCGCGCGCGCCGGTCTTGCCGCCCGGAGTCATCGCGATGCCCCGTCGCGGCACGGTCACGACCGCCGGCCGCTCGACCGTGCCCTCCCGGGGTATGGCCATGCCCTGGTGGGCGCGCAGGACTCCGCGGCGTTTCTCGGCCATCTTGGCACGTGGGATGGCGAGGCCGCGCCGCCGCACGGGGATTCCGCGCGGTGGCATCGCCGTTCCTGGGCATCGGACAGGTAAATCCCGCCACGCCGAGGCGAACCCGCGAGAAGAATTGACCATGCCGTGACGCGGCAAGGCGAAACCCCGGCAGGGCGTAGCCATGCCGCGGCAGGGCATGGCTATGCCGGCCCGGGTTTGGCTATGCCCTCGAGGGTATCGCTATGCCCGGGTGGGCGCGCGACAGTTTGGCAGCCGGAGCGTGGAAAAATGTGCTCCCTCAGTGGATATGGCAGGTCACGTAGTCGGTGCAGATGCGGCAGCCGTTACGGATCTCGATCTTGCAGCAGGTGGGGCCGATGAGCGGGCAGGGGATGTTGGCTATCGATCCCCCCACCGGGGTGATCAGCGCGGCGGGAGCCGCCGGCGCGAGCCCCAGGGCCTGAGCGAGGGCGGCCGGCGGGACCGGCGCGGGGGTGGCAGCCGGCGCCGCCGGAGCGGCGGCCGCGAGCGGCAGGGCGAGGAGGGTCGCGGCGACGACGAGGGCGAGAGCGCGGGCGTTCTTCACGGTCTTCTCCTTTTCATGGTCGAGCGTATGTGCCGGCGCCGCGGGTGACGGTTCAGCCGCGGCGCGCCGAAGGGCAGGGCACGCGGAATGTCCCGGAACGCTCCTCTCCGCGTACTCATAACTATAGAGCAGTAACTTAAACGCGGAAGGAGCCCCCCCCTGAGCAGACCCGCCGGCAGGACCCTCGCGGCGTGCATCCTGTTCCTCGCTCTCACGGTGCCGGCCGGCGCGCTGCCGGTCTCGCCGCGCCGCTTCGTCGACTTCCTCGACGTGCGGTGCTACCAGATCTCCAACCAGCCCTCGATCAACCTCCCCCTCCGCCTGGACCACCTCAACCCGGTCCTCGTCGCCAAGCAGCTCCCGTTCGAGAACGTGACCCTCCAGGCGCCGCAGCAGCTCTGCGTCCCGGTGGCGAAGAACGGCAGCACGGCCCCCTCCGACACCCTGCCGTTCATCCGTTACGTCGACTGGAAGTGCTACGGCATCACCGGGTCGCCGCTCAACCTCTCGCTCCAGCTCACCCAGCTCAACCCGGTGATCGTCGGGCTCTTCGGCTCGAGCACCACGGTGACCGTCCGCGAGCCGCAGCTCCTCTGCGTGCCGGTGGTCAAGAACAACGCCAATCCCCCGTCCGACGTACTCGCGCTCGTGCAGTACCTGGACGTCAAGTGCTACCGGGTGGACGCCTCCTCCGTGCCGGCGAAGAACGTCACCCTGTCGCACCTCAACCCCGTGCTCACCATGCCGCCCGAGACCTCGACGGTCGGCCCGACGCCCCAGCAGCTCTGCGTCCCGGTGATGAAGAATCAGCAGATGCCGCCGACCACCGTCCTCCAGTACATCCAGTACTCGGACGTGCTCTGCTATCAGGCGACTGGCAACGCGCTGGGCCTCAACCTGTCGCTGCGCCACATCGATCCGGTGCTGGTCGCGATGGGGCTGCCGACCGAGAACGTCTTCGTCGGCAGCAGCCTGAAGCTCTGCGTCCCGGTGGCCAAGAACGGCATGCTGCCGCCGGGCCCTCCGTAGGAATCCGTCGCCCTGCGGGCTCGGACGGATTGACGCTTGGCTGCAGCCTGTGCGTGCCCGGGGCGTGAGCCCTGGGCGGCGGGCGCCCGGCGCTACTGCTCGCTGTCGAGCATCCGCATCTGGCTCTCGTCGTAGCGGGTGCCGGCGACGGCGGGGAGGGCGGCCTCGATGCGGGCGAGATCGGCGGCCGAGAGCTCGACCTCGAGGGCGCCCAGCGACTCGGCGAGCTGCGCGCGCGTGCGTGCGCCGATCACCGGGACGATGCTCTCGCCCTTCGCTAGCACCCAGGCGATGGCGAGCTGGGCGGGACGGACTCCCCTCTCGGCGGCGAGCGACTGCAGCTCCTCGACCAGGCGCCGGTTCCGCTCGGCGTTCTCGCCGCGGAAGCGCGGCAGGTGGGCGCGGAGGTCGCCCCGCGCGGCGGGCCGCGAGCCGCTCAGCAGGCCGCGCGAGAGGACGCCGTAGGCGGTGACGCCGATGCCGAGCTCGGCGAGGAGCGGAAAGATCTCCGCCTCCGGGCCGCGGCTGATCAGCGAGTACTCGATCTGCAGGTCGCAGATGGGGTGCGCCGCCTGCGCCCGGCGGATGGTCCGCGGCCCTATCTCCGACAGACCGATCGCCCGCACGTAGCCCGCCTGCACCAGCTCGGCGATGGCGCCCACGGTCTCCTCGATGGGCACCGCGGGATCGAGGCGCGCCGGGCGATAGATGTCGACGTGGTCGACGCCGAGACGGGTCAGGCTGTGCGCCAGGGCGCTCTTCACCGCCACGGGGCGGGCGTCGAAGCCCAGCCAGCTCCCGTCCGGGCCGCGCAGGGCGCCGAACTTGACCGACAGCAGAGCTTTGCCGCGCCGGTCGCGCAGGGCGCGGCCGATGAGCAGCTCGTTGTGGCCCATGCCGTAGAAGTCGCCGGTGTCGAGCAGTGTGACGCCGCGGTCGAGCGCCGCGTGGATGGTGGCGATGCTCTCGCTCTCGTCCGCCGGA
>DATBQN010000016.1:0-1862 GCA_036560825.1 Thermoanaerobaculia bacterium | reverse complement strand
AAGTCCAGGAGGTCGTGAGCGGCCACCGGCTCGGGCGGGCCGACCTCCAGCATCGGCTCCGGGTAGGTGGCGGCGGAGAAGGCGCGCGCCACCTGGCGCAGCGCCTCGGCGAACGGCCGCGGCTCGACGGCGTCCCGCGAGGCGAGCCAGGTGTGCCCCTCGCGCACCAGCCGCACCGCGAATCCCTCCTCCCGCCACACCCTCAAGGCCCCCGGATCGCCCTCGGGCGCCACCTCCACCTCCTCGCGGCGCTCGAAAAAAGCGTCCACCACGTCCTCGGGCTGCTCGGCGATCTGCGACAGGGTGCGGGCGACGGCTGCGGCGTCGAGACGGGAGAACGGCATGGGAGGCGGATTGTATCGTGACGCCTCACATCAGCCCTGCCGCCGCTTGCGGTAAGATCCCCCGCGCCATGCCCGCCACCCCCGTCCGAGCCCAGCAGATCGAGGAGCTGGAGCGCCGGCTTGCCGCGGCGGAGCTGGGCGGTGGCCAGGAGCGCATCGACAAGCAGCACGCGGCGGGCAAGCTCACCGCCCGCGAGCGCGTCGAGCTGCTCCTCGACGCCGGCTCGTTCGTCGAGATCGACGCTCTCGTCACCCACCGCTGCCGCGACTTCGGCATGGACAAGGACCCGGCCATCCCCGGCGACGGCGTGGTCTGCGGCTACGGCACGGTGGATGGCCGGCTGGTCTATCTCTTCGCCCAGGACTTCACCGTCTTCGGCGGCTCGCTCTCCGAGACCAACGCCGCCAAGATCTGCAAGGTGATGGACCTCGCGATGGAGAACGGCGCGCCGCTGCTCGGCCTCAACGACTCGGGCGGCGCCCGCATCCAGGAGGGTGTCGCCTCGCTCGGCGGCTATGCGGACATCTTCCTGCGCAACACCCTCGCCTCGGGAGTCATCCCGCAGATCAGCGCCATCCTCGGGCCGTGCGCGGGCGGTGCCGTCTACTCGCCGGCGATCACCGACTTCATCCTCATGGTGGAGGAGACGAGCTACATGTTCGTCACCGGCCCGGAGGTCATCCGCACCGTCACCCACGAGGAGGTCAGCAAGGAAGAGCTGGGCGGCGCCTCGACGCACGCGGCGAAGAGCGGCGTCTGCCACTTCACCGTGGCGACCGACGCCGCGTGCCTCGCCGCCATCCGCGAGCTGCTCTCCTACCTCCCCAGCAACAACCTCGACGATCCGCCGCCCGGCACCAGCGACGACGATCCGAACCGCGAGTCCGAGGCCCTCGACACCCTGGTGCCCGAGGATCCGAACAAGCCCTACGACATCAAGCAGCTCATCGCCGCCGTGGTGGACGACGGCAAGTTCCTCGAGGTGCACGCGCAGTACGCGCGCAACATCGTGGTCGGCTTCGCCCGCTTCGGCAACCGCAGCGTGGGGATCGTGGCCAACCAGCCGGCATGGCTGGCGGGCGTGCTGGACATCGACGCCTCGCTCAAGGGGGCGCGGTTCGTCCGCTTCTGCGACGCCTTCAACATCCCGCTCGTCACCTTCGAGGACGTGCCCGGCTTCCTCCCCGGCACCAACCAGGAGTATGGCGGCATCATCAAGCACGGGGCGAAGCTGCTCTACGCCTACGCCGAGGCCACGGTGCCGAAGATCACCGTCATCACCCGCAAGGCCTACGGCGGCGCCTACTGCGTCATGTCGAGCAAGCACCTGCGCACCGACGTGAACTTCGCCTATCCGACGGCGGAGATCGCCGTGATGGGTCCGGAGGGGGCGGTCAACGTCCTCTACCGGCGAGAGCTCGACGAGGCCGGCGCCGAGGCGCCCCGCGTGCGGGCGGAGAAGGTGGCGGAGTACCGCGCCAAGTTTTCGAACCCCTACGTCGCCGCCGAGCGCGGCT
>DATBQN010000015.1:0-8650 GCA_036560825.1 Thermoanaerobaculia bacterium | reverse complement strand
TCTGGTGCTGCACGTGCGCCGGGGCGGCGACGGCGTCGGTCGTCATGTCGAGATCTCGTTGGCTCGGCGGCTCGGGCGGGGTGGCGCCGCCCGGCGGCTGGATCGCGTACGCGAGAACCGTGCCGATCAGCCGCTCGCGCTCGACCCACGGGAAGTCGGGCCGCGATCCGGAGCGGGTGACGCCGTGGGCGGCGGCCCGGAGCTTAGGGGGCTGAACGAGGGGTCGTCAAGGTCGGGAATCCCGCGTGGGGCGGCCGGGCGACACGAAAAAGGCCCCACACACCGTGGAGGGACGGCGCGGGGGGTAGAAAAGGAGTTGAAGCGATTGAAAGCGGTCGGAGCCGATCCTCGAAAGGTGGTCACGAACCGCCCAATCGGGCGGTATGTCCCGCACAGAAATTGAGCGGTTCAATAATAGTTGCGAGTAAGCTGCGGGAAAGGAAAAAGCCCCACGCCGTGGAGGGAGACGGTGCGCGGGGGAGGAGAGGGAGCTGAAGGAGATTGTCGAAGCTTCTTGGGGAAACTCCGGGGACGGGTCCAACTCCCAGTGCCCCGTCCTCTGTGTATTACAACAACGGACGGCTCGTGGCCGATTCCCCACGAATGGTCGCGAACCATCCAGTCGGGAAGGTATGTCCCGACCACGCGCTGAGCGGTTCATCCGGGTTCGGCGAGACGCTGCTAGGCTGCGCTCGATGCGCATCTTCGTCACCGGAGCGACCGGCTACGTCGGCGGCGCGCTCGTGCGCCGGCTGGCCGCGGATGGGCACGAGGTGCGGGCGCTGGTGCGGGCGACGAGCCGTGTGGCTCCGCTCGCCGAGCTCGGGGTCGCGACCTTCACCGGCGACATCCTCGACCGCGCCTCGATGCGCGAGGGGATGTCGGGCGCCGACTGGGTGATCCACGCCGCCGCCGACCTCGATCTCGACGGCCCGGCCGGCCGCATGAAGGCGGCGAACGTCGAGGGGAGCGAGAACGTCGCCTCGCTCGCCTGCAAGCTGGGCGTCGGCCGCTTCCTCTCGATCTCCTCGATCGCTTTCTTCGGCGGCAGCCCCGCCGACGGGAGCCCGGCCACCGAAGAGACCCCGCCGCGGCGCCCCTTCCCGACCCTCTACAGCGAGACCAAGCACGCCGGCGAGATGGCGATCCGCGAGTGGACGAAGCGCGGCCTCCGGCTGAGCACCGTCTACCCGAGCCTCGTCTACGGCCCGCCGGGCAAGCGGGAGGGGGCGAACTCGATCCTCCGCGGCCTCGCCAAGGGGCGCTTCCCGGCCCTCGTCGCCGCCGAGCGGCGGACGAGCTGGGTGTATCTGGAGGACCTCGTCGAGGCGCTGACGCGGGTGATGTCGCGCGCCGCCCCGGGCCGCGACTTCGTCCTCGCCGGCGACGTGATCGGCTTCCGCGAGCTGGCGGAGCGCGTTGCGGCGATCGCCGGCGTCCGGGCGCCGCGGATCGACCTGCCGGTGGGCGCCGCGCGCCTCGCCCTCGCCCTCGCCGCGCCGCTCTACCGCCTCCGCGGCCGCCGGCCGCCCTTCAGCCGCGCCCAGCTCGGCAGCCTGACGCGGGATTGGGTCTTCGACGACCGCCGCGCCCGGGAAGAGCTCGGCTGGGCGCCGCGGACGCTCGCCGCGGGCCTCCCGCCGGCGATCGATTTCCTCCTCTCGACCTGAAGAACCGTCAGCGCGCGCGGCGGCGGTAGACCGCCACGCCCTGGCTGCGGAAGCGGGAGGCGGGATAGAAGGCCACCTGGTCGTAGCCGTCGAGCGCGTGCGGGTCGGCGACGAGGGTCAGCTCGAGGAAGTGGTCGAGGGCGATGACGTAATCCGGGCGGATCGCGGGAATGAGCCGCGCCGGGACGAAGCCGCTGCCGTGCGTCCGCGCCAGCCGGGATCGCCAGGCCGCGTCATAGAAGGAGAGGGCCGCGGGGGAGACCAGACCGGCGGTGTCGAAGACGCGGGCGGGAGAGAAGTAGCCGATGGCGCCGATCTCGGGAGCGGCCACGAGGTCGGCAGGAGTGAGCGCGAGGGCCTGGACCGCCCGCCGGTAGACCTCCTCCCGCTCGGAGGTGTCGTAGGGGCGGAGGGCGGTCATGCGCACGGCGGCGCCGGCGGCGGCGACCGCCAGCCAGACCGCGGCCGTGCGCCGCAGTCGGCCGCCGGCCCGCGACAGCAGGTGGCCGAGGGCGGCGGCGAGGGCGATCGCCGCCGTGAGGCGGAGCGGCGGCCAGTACCAGACGAAGATCTGCGGGTTGCCGGCGGCGAAGAACAGGCCGTAGCCGACGGCGAACAGGCCTGCCGCGGTGAGGACGAGCTGGCCGCTCCAGGGGCGGGCGCGCCAGAGGAGCGCGCCGGCGGCGAGCGGAGCGAGGATGGCGGCCATGGCCTCGGTGAGATGGACCGCCAGGTGGCTGAAGTCCTCCGAGTCCACGAGGAGATCCAGGTCATCGGCGACGAGGTCCAGGGCGTCGGCCGGCAGCACGGTCTCGACGAGCGTCCGCGAGACGCCCTCCGCCGCGACGAACGGCGCCGGCGAGTAGACCCGCAGCTTGGCGGCGACGCTGTGGGGCAGGGGCGAGCCGTAGTAGAGGCCGAGGGCGAGGGCGACCGCGAGCGCCGGGATGGCCGCGGGGAGCGCCTCGGCCCATGGCCAGCGCCCCTCCGCCAGGCGGACGGCGACGAGGATCGCCGCGGCGAGGAGGGCCGCCTCCGGATGGAGGAAGGGCAGCAGGCCCGCCACCAGGAACGCGGATCGATAGCGCCGGCCGGCGGCGAGCTCCAGGGCGGCGACGATCCCCAGCAGATAGAGCGGCGTCTCCATCCCCGAGGAGAAGGCCTCCAGGGAGTCGCCGGCGGCGAGCGCGGCGAGGAGCGCGGCGCCGGCGACGAGCGGCGGGGCGACGCGGCGGAGGAGCTTGTAGCCGACGGCGATCACCAGGGGCACGCAGAGGAGGCCGAGGAGATATGAGATACGGGCGAGATCCCGCCCGCCGCCCGCCCGCGCGATGCCGGCGACGAGGACGGCGTAGGCGGGGGCCGAGGTGCCGAGGACGCGCTCGCCCGGGTTGTAGACCAGGCCGGCCCCGGAGGCGAGGTTCGCGGCGTAGCGCAGGGTGATGTAGGCGTCGTCGTAGATCCGCGGGCCGGCGGCGACGGCGGTGCCGCCCACGGCGAGCGCGAGGAGGATGGGGATCGAGAGCTCGGAGCGGGACGCCACGTCTCACCTCGTCCGGCGGGGGACCGCGGGCACGCGCGCTGGTGGGCCTCTGGTGGTCGGAAAATCCGCCCGCAACCTAGCATCGGGCCGGGGAGGGCGCAAGCGTCCGCGGAGCGGTCTCGGAAAACGACGACGGCCCCGTCCGGCGAGCGCCGGAAGGGGCCGTCCTGCGGGTGTGATCCGCCGGGCTCAGTGCACTTCGCGGACCACATTCCGCCGCATGTCGTCGATCGAGATCGAGAGCATGCGATCGTGCGGCACGGGTCCGGAGAGGACGAAGGGATCGCCCGGCAGCTTGCCGGTCGCCAGGATGGCCGCCTGCGTCGTGGCGACGTTGATCGTCGCGATGGTGGCGCAGGACATCGTGGCGACCTGGTTGATGTCGATCTCGCGGCGCGCGAGGTCGTCGAAGTCGCGCACCGGCGTGTGGCCCGGGGCGACCGGGTCGGGCACGCTGATGCCGGTGAGGAAGCCCGAGAGCCAGGCCTGCATGGCGACCGGAGTGCGCGGGTCGACGTGGGTAAAGCCCGTCGCCGTCTCCGTCGTGTGGCAGCTGTTGCAGGTGGCGAGCGAGGCGCGCTCGCGCGCCCAGTTCTCCGCCAGGAGGGCGAGGTTCAAGCCCGGCGCGCTCCACACCGCCGGCGCCTGCGGGTTCGAGCCGAGGAAGTTCACGTTGACGCCGCCGAAGAGGAAGAACAGCGGCACCGGCGGGATGGGGTCCTGGAAGTTGGGCGGATGGATCGCCGGCTCGACCTTGGTCTGCACCCAGCTCTGGAAGGTGGCGCCGTTGTTGAAGCCGTCGATCGGCGTGTCGGCGGTGGTCGTCTCGTTGAGCATCGAGAAGGGGAACTGGGTGAGCTGGAACTCGCGCAGCTCCCAGGGCGCGGCGAGCGCGATCTCGTTCGTCCGCTGCTGGCCGAGGGCGCTGCCGTTGGGGCGCGCCGGGTTGGCGTTCACCTTGGCGAACTGCTCGGTGAGGATCTGCAGCGCCTGATTGTAGGCGGCGCTGGGGAAGGGCAGGGCGCTGAGGGCGACCCACTGCGCGGCCCAGGACTTGACCGCGTCGCAGCCGCACTTGGGGACGCGGTACTCGAAGATCACCGACATCGGCTGCACGGTGCAGGCCCCGGTCTCCAGGCCGAAGACGAAGCGCGCCTCGCCGCCGTCGATGAAGTTGCTGCCGGTGCTCACGGTGTAGCCGCCGCCGCCGCCGGTCGTCCGCCGCAGGTCGACGCGCGGCACGATGGCGAGGAGGCGGAAGGGCGACTTCGTGAGGTCGACGTGGCCGTCCGCCCGCTTCGGCCAGTTGTTCAGGATCAGCGCGTTGGGGCGGGTCGAGACGGTGTGGCCGTTGATCGTCGGCGGGGCCGGCCAGTTGGCGAGCCAGGTCTCGGCGTAGATCGCGGGGTCGATGCCGGAGGCCGCCTGGTTGGCGTTGTTGGTCATCAGGTGGTTGAAGGTCCAGACCCCGGTGGGGTTGCCGCCGTTGCAGGGGCTCCAGGTGCGGGCGGGGTCGTTGACCACCGAGAGGTCGCGGATCATCAGCACGTGATCCTGGAAGGGATCGGTGCCGGGGACGACGGCGGCCGCCGAGACGGAGACCAGGCGGCGCGAGCCGATGAGCGCCGGCTGGGCGGGTTGCGCGCTGCCCGCCGTCACGGCCTCCTTGCCGAGGAAGACGACCGAGGGATCGAGGGCGACCGTCCTGCCCGCGTTGTAGCCGGCCCAGTCGAAGGCCTGCGGCGTCGCCGTGCCGGTCTCGACGCGTCCGGCGAACACCGGCACGGTGGCGCCATTGTGCGCGGCGATGGCGCTCTGGTCCGCCTGCGAGCGGGCCTGGAGGATCGACTCGTCGATCATCGCGACGCCGGTGTAGATGCCGTCGCCGGCGACGGCGTCGCCGCCCTGGCCGTCGTCGCGGAGGATGGCGGTCGCGTCCGGGCTGCCCAGGGTGACGAAGTCCTGGGTGCCGTCGGCGCGCTTGGCGCTGAGCTCGTCCGCGGTGAGCTGGACGCTCACCAGGACGTTGCCGAGGCTGGGGAAGCTGCCCGTCCGCTGGACGAAGACGCGCGCCGGGGGCGGCAGCGGGGCCGCCAGCTGCTGGGCGGCGGGGCTCGCCGCCGTCGCCGCTTCGCTCACCACCTGGTTGACGTGCGAGCGGCCCGCGGCGAGGGCCACGGTCGCCAGGGCTATGAGCACCGCCACCAGCACGGCGGCGCGGTGCCGCAAGGTCCACCTCTTGATCTCGCTCATGGTTTTTTCCTCCGGAAACGGAAAGGGATGAGACGCTCGACCGCCCGCAGCAGACGGGCACTCCACGCATTTCTCTACTGAAGCAATGTGTAGGAAACAGTAAGAAAGAGAGATGTGGAGCCCGGGGTTGACGTTACCCGAGGGCGGGCGCGCTCTGGCGGTATGCTATGGCCCTCGTTTTCGGGATGGCCCGCGCCGCCGAAGGGCCGTTAACGCAAGCACTTCAAATGGAAGACCCCATGAACCGACGTGATCCGCTCGTCCTGTCCCTGAGCCTCGCGGCGCTCGCCGCGTCCCCGGCCATCGAGGCGTCGGCCGCCACGCCGGCGTCTCACCCCGCGCACGCGGCTCACGCCTCTCACGCCGGGGCGGCCAACCCGTTCTTCGCCGCCAGCACGCTGCCCTTCCAGGCGCCTCCCTTCGACAAGATCAAGGACGGCGACTACAAGCCGGCGCTCGAAGAGGGGATGAAGCGCCGCCTCGCCGAGATCCAGAAGATCGCCGACGACCCCGAGCCCCCCACCTTCGCCAACACCATCGAGGCGATGGAGCGCTCGGGCGAGCTGCTCACCCGCGCCACCAAGGTGTTCTTCAACCTCACCCAGTCGAACACCGACGACGCGATGCAGAAGATCGAGGCCGAGGAGTCGCCGCGGCTCGCCGCGCACCAGGACGAGGTCTCGCTCAATCCCAAGCTCTTCGCGCGCGTCAAGTCCCTCTACGACCGCCGCGAGGCGCTCGGCCTCGACGCCGAGTCCAAGTTCGTCCTCGAGCGCTACTACCTCAACTTCGTGCGCGCCGGCGCGCAGCTCTCGAAGGCCGACCAGACCACCCTCCGCGCGCTCAACCAGGAGGAGTCGAAGCTCACCACCGAGTTCCGCAGCCACGTGCTGGCGGACACCAACGCCGGGGCGGTGACGGTCAACGACAAGGCGGAGCTGGCCGGTTTGAGCGAAGGCGACGTGGCGGCGGCGGCGGAGGCGGCGAAGGGCCGCGGGCTCGCCGGCAAGTGGGTGCTCGAGCTGCAGAACACCACCCAGCAGCCCTCGCTCACCTACCTCGAGAACCGCGCCCTGCGCCAGCGCCTCTTCAACGCCTCGGTGGCGCGCGGCAACCACGGCGGCGCGAACGACACCAAGGCGATCGTCACCCGCCTGGCGGCGCTGCGCGCCGAGCGCGCCAAGCTCCTCGGCTACCCGACCTACGCGGCCTACGCCCTCGCCGACCAGATGGCGAAGGCGCCGGAGACCGCCGTCAAGCTGATGACCGACCTGGTGCCGGCGTCGACCGCCAAGGCGCGCGCCGAGGCGGCCCGCATGCAGCAGGTGATCGACGCGCAGAAGGGCGGCTTCCAGCTCACCGCCGCCGACTGGTCCTACTATGCCGAGCAGGTGCGCAAGGCCGAGTACGACCTCGACGAGAACCAGGTGCGCCCCTACTTCGAGCTCGACCGCGTGCTCCACGACGGCGTCTTCTACGCCGCCAACAAGCTCTACGGCCTCACCTTCAAGGAGCGCAAGGACATCCCGGTCTACCAGCCGGACGTGCGCGTCTTCGAGGTCTTCGACGCCGACGGCCGCTCGCTGGCGCTCTTCTACGGCGATTACTTCGCGCGCTCGAGCAAGAGCGGCGGCGCCTGGATGGACAGCTTCGTCGACCAGAGCGGCCTGCTGGGCACCAAGCCGGTGGTCTTCAACGTCACTAACTTCACCAAGCCGGCGCCGGGCCAGCCCGCCCTCTTGAGCTTCGACAACGTGACCACCATGTTCCACGAGTTCGGCCACGCCCTCCACGGCATGTTCTCGAACGTGCGCTATCCGCTCGTCTCCGGCGCCAACGTGCCGCGCGATTACGTCGAGTTCCCCTCGCAGTTCAACGAGCACTGGGCGCTCGAGCCCGCCGTGCTGGCGAGCTACGCCAAGCACAATCAGACCGGAGCGCCGATGCCGGCGGAGCTGGTCGAGAAGATCAAGAAGTCGCGCACTTTCAACCAGGGCTACGCGCTGACCGAGTACCTCGCCGCGGCCCTCCTCGACATGGCCTGGCACACGCTGCCGCCGGGCGCGCCCCAGCCCGACGTCAACGTCTTCGAGCCGGCGGCGCTCAAGCGCTTCCAGATCGACCTGCCGGAGGTGCCGCCGCGCTACCACACGACCTACTTCTCGCACATCTGGGGCGGCGGCTACTCGGCCGGCTACTACGCCTACCTGTGGGCCGAGGTGATCGACGACGACGCCTACTACTGGTTCAAGGAGAACGGCGGCATGACGCGCGCCAACGGCCAGCGCTTCCGCGACATGATCCTCTCGCGCGGCGGCTCCATGGACGAGGCGGCGATGTACCGCGCCTTCCGCGGCCGCGATCCGATCGTCGAGCCGCTCCTCGAGGGGCGCGGCCTGAAGCCCGAGGCGCACTGACGGAGAGGCAGACCCGATGACGCGAAGGCCACGGGCCGAAGCGTCGCCCTTGACCTCGGATTTCGGTGAGTGCATGCTCTTGCCATGGTGGTAAAGACCATTCCTCTCGACGCCGAGGCTTATGAGGCGTTGGCTCGCCAGAAACGGCCCGGTCAGAGCTTCTCGGATCTCGTGAAGGAGCGCTTCGGCCGCCGTTCTACAGTTGCCGACTTCCCAAGGATTGCCGCCGACCTCGATCTGTCCGAGGCCACGCTGGACGCCATCGAAGAGCAGATCCGTGCTCGCGGTGAGAGCCCGGCGCACACCGCGGGCGAGTGATCCACTTCGATACCTCGTTCGTGATCGATTTCCTGCGTTACGGAGCCGCCCGTCCCGCTTGACTTACGCCCTAGCGGCCGGGGCGATCGAACGTGAGGTCCTGGACGACAGCGCGCTCGCCGGGCTCGACGGTCACGCGCGCGGTGAGCGAGCGCCCGCCGGCCTTGGCGAAGAGCACCCATACCCCCGGCGTGAGGCCGGCCAGGCGATACCCGCCGTGAGCGTCGACTGTACCTGTGACCAAGGGCATCCTCGACGCCGGGTCGAGCGTCAGAGGGGCCGCCGAGAGGCTCGCCGCGGCGAGATCGCGGGGCTGCAGGCCCAGAAAGCGGCCCGTGATCTCGTGGCCGTCGGCCAGGCGGATCTCCCGCAGATGGTCTTCATCGGCCTCATCGTCCTCAGCGATCCATTTCGTGGCGTAGCCCTCTGCGATCACGATCAGCTGGCCG
>DATBQN010000014.1:0-5277 GCA_036560825.1 Thermoanaerobaculia bacterium | reverse complement strand
GCTGCGGCGCCCTTCTTGCGGTTCTTCCCGCCGCGGCGGCGCTTCTTTCCGCGCTTGCCGCCCCCTTCTTCGGCAGCCAGGGGAGCCTGCGGCGGCACGGGTCCTCGGCTGCCTCCTGCGACTTGCTGGGCTCGCTGCGCGTGCGGCGGGCGCGGGCCTCGCGGAGGCTGCGACTGCCGATCGGGCTGCCGCTCCCGAAACGCGGGCTGCGGCCGCCGCGACCCCTGAGAATGCTGCGAATGGTGCGACCGCTGCGCCCGATGAAGGCCTTCCGGCGGCCCGACGTAGGGCGGCTCCTCCTCGTCGGCGACCTCGGCGACCTCCGGCGCGTTCGCGGGCGGCAGCACATCCGAGACGGAGATGGCCGGCCGCGCGGGCTTCTCCCGGCGGACCGGGGCCACCGGCTTCTCGCGATAGATCCAGTCGACCTTCTCCTCGGCGCGGTGGAGGGCGGGCGCCGCGTTGATCTCGAGACGGATGTCGAACTCCCGCTCGAGCTCCGCGAGCTCCTGGCGGCGGCCGTTCTGCAGGGCGTCGGCGAGCTCCGGGTGGAGGGAGACCTTGACCGCCTCGACGAGGCCGGAGGCCGCCCGCGCCTCGATGCGGCGCAGCAGGTTGAGCGACACCGCCTCGGGGCTGGCGATGGTGCCGACGCCGCCGCAGGTGGGGCAGGGGCGGTGGGTGCGCAGCGAGAGCGCCTGGCGGATGCGCTGGCGGTTGATCTCGAGCAGGCCGTTGGGCGAGATGCGCCCCACCGAGGCGCGCGCCTTGTCCTCCTTCATGGCGTCGCGCAGCGCCTTCTCGACCTTCCGCTGGTTGCGGCTGGCGCGCATGTCGATGAAGTCGACCACCACGAGGCCGCCGATGTCGCGCAGGCGGAGCTGGCGCGCCACGTCCTGCGCCGCCTCGAGGTTGGTGTGGACGGCGGTCTCCTCCTGCGTGCCGGCGCGGGTCGAGCGTCCGGAGTTGACGTCGATCGCCGTCAGCGCCTCGGTGGCGTCGATGACGATCGAGCCGCCCGAGGGGAGCGGCACCGTGCGCTGGTAGATGCGGTCGATCTGCGTCTCGAGCTCGAAGCGCGAGAAGAGGGGGAGGCGCTCGGCGTAGCGCACCAGGCGGGTCTTGCCGCGCGGCATGAAGGCCTGCATGTAGCCCTCGGCGCGCTCGAACGCCGCGTCGTCGTCGACCAGCACCTCCTCGATCGAGGCGTCCAGGTGGTCGCGCAGCGCCTGCACGATGAGGTCCTGGTCGGTGTAGAGGAGGCGGGCGCCGCGGTCGCCCCGACCACCGCCGGAGGTCGCCTCGGTCTGCACCCGCTTCCACAGGCGGAGGAGGGCGGCGAGGTCGCGCGCCAAGGTCGCCTTGGTCTGGTCGAGGGCGTTGGTCCGCACGATGATGCCGCAGCCCGGCGGCAGCTCGAGCTTCGCCGCCTGGGCCTTGAGCTTCTTCCGCGTCTCCTCTTCCTCGACCTTCCGCGACACGCCGCGCACCTCGTCGAACGGGGTGAGCACGAGGTAGCGGCCGGCGAGCGAGAGGTTGGTGGTGAGCGCGGCGCCCTTCTGGCCGACGGCGTCCTTCTGCACCTGGACGACGATCGGCTTGCCGCGGTCGAGCACCTCCTCGATGCGCGGGTGGGCGCCGGCCGGGTCGTGGTAGTAGGCCTGCGGCACCACGTCCTGGATCGACAGGAAGCCGTGGCGCTCGACGCCGTAGTCGATGAAGGCCGCGTTCAGGCTGGGCTGGACGTTGGCGATGACGCCGCGATAGATGTTGCCGCGCGTGAGGCCGGACTCGGCGACGTCGACCTGGAAGCTCTCGAGGGTGTTGCCGTTGACGATGGCGACGCGCAGCTCCTCGGGGCGCTGCGCGTCGATCAGCATTCTGCGGGCCAAAGAACCACTCCGTTTCTAGCGGCCGTCGCCGGCCGGATGCGAACGACGAGACGCGCTCATTGCGCCGGGGAGCCTATCCGAGAACGCGGCGGGCCGCCTGCCGGGTGCCGCCGGGCGGCTCAGTGGGCGCTCGCCGCCGACTCGATCTCGTCGCGGATGTAGCGATCGAGGAGCGCGGCGTCGGCCGCGGACTCGACGGTGAAGGCGACGCCGACGCGAAAGCGGTGGGCGCGCGGCGCGCCGCGGTCCTCGCCGACGAAGACGATGCGCGCCGCCGAGCGGAAGACGTCCCCGCCCAGCGGCATGGCGACGTCGAAGACCTGGCCGAGCGGCGGCTCGAAGCCGGTGGTGAAGAGCATCCCGCCGCGGGAGAGCAGGAGGACGTCGCACGGGTGCCGCTCGGCGATCGTCGCGTTGATCCCGGAGACCTCGTAGCGGTGGTGTCTGCGCCGTTCTTCCATGGTGATAGGGGCATGCTACCATTGCGGCGCGATCACCGGCCAAGCCCGAGGCCGTCCGCCGGCTGCCGGACCGCCGCGGCGCCGGCGCCGCCGGCCGCTACCCTTGAGGAGGCGACTCGAATTGGCTCAGGTTACTCCCATCCTGGAGGGCGGGGGCGACGCCAGCGTGCCGCGGACCGCGGAGACCGCCGGGCTCGCCCGCGAGAGCATCCTCCGCGACTACCGGATCGCCTTCCAGAGCCGCCAGGTGAGCCTGCTCGCCCGCCGCGAGGTGCTCACCGGCAAGGCCAAGTTCGGCATCTTCGGCGACGGCAAGGAGGTCGCCCAGATGGCGATGGCGCGCGCCTTCCGCCGCGGCGACTTCCGCTCCGGCTACTACCGCGACCAGACCTTCCACTTCGCCCTCGGGGTGCTGACCATCGAGCAGTTCTTCGCCCAGCTCTACGCCGATCCCGACGTCGGGCGCGAGCCCTGCTCGGCCGGCCGCTCGATGAACGCCCACTTCGCCACCTCCTTCGTCGACCGCGAGGGGCGCTTCCTCGACCTCACGGCGCGCTTCAACTCCTCCGCCGACGTCTCGCCGACCGGCGCCCAGATGCCCCGCCTGGTGGGGCTCGCCTACGCCTCGCGGCTCTATCGCGAGATCCCCGGCCTCGATCAAGGCCCCCGCGGCGGCCTCTCGGCGCACGGCGACGAGATCGCCTGGGGGACGATCGGCAACGCGACCTGCGCCGAGGGGGTGTTCTGGGAGGCGGTCAACGCGGCGGGCGTCCTCCAGGCGCCGATGCTCCTCTCGATCTGGGACGACGGCTACGGCATCTCGGTCCCCAACGAGCTGCAGGTCACCAAGGGCGACCTCTCGGGGGTCCTCGCCGGCTTCCGCCGCGCGCCGGGCGCGCGCCAGGGCTACGACCTCTATACGGTGCGCGGCTGGGACTACCCGGCGCTCTGCGCCACCTACCTCGCCGCCGCCGAGACCGTCCGCGCCGAGCACGTGCCGGCGATCCTCCACGTCGTCGAGCTCACCCAGCCGCAGGGTCATTCCACCTCGGGCAGCCACGAGCGCTACAAGACGCCGGAGCGCCTAGCCTGGGAAGCCGAGCACGACTGCGTGCGGAAGATGCGCGAGTGGGTGGTGGCGCGGGAGCTCGCCGGCGAGGGCGAGCTCGACCGGCTCGAGGCGGAGGAGCGCGAGCGGGTGAAGGAGGGCCAGCGCCGCGCCTGGGAGGCATACCGGGCGCCGATCGACGCCGAGAGGAAGACCGTGCTCTCCCTCGCGGCCGAGCTCGCCGCCCGCGCCGCCGGCGATCCGGCCGCCAAGGCAGCCATCGAGGCCGCCGCCGCGGACCTCGCCAGGCAGCCGAACCCGCTGCGCCGCGACGTGCTCGTCGCGGTCGAGGCGGCGCTCGTCGCCGCCCGCGGCGCCGACTCCCCGGAGCGGCGGCAGCTCGCCGCCTGGAAGCGCGAGCAGGCGCCGCTGAACCGCGACCGCTACGCCTCGAGCCTGTGGAGCGAGACCCCGCGCGCGGCCCTCGCCGTCGCCGCGGTGCCGCCGGTCTACGCGGCGGATGCGGAGACGCTCAACGGCCACGAGGTGCTCAACGCCTGCTTCGACGCCGCCCTCGCCCGCATGCCGGAGCTGGTGGCGATGGGGGAGGACCTCGGGCGCCTGGGCGACGTCAACCAGGGCTTCGCCGGCCTGCAGGCGAAGTACGGCAGCCTGCGCGTGGCCGACACCGGCATCCGCGAGGCGACGATCCTCGGCCAGGCCATCGGCATGGCGATGCGGGGCCTGCGGCCGATCGCCGAGATCCAATATCTCGACTACATGCTCTACGCCCTGCAGATCATCGCCGACGACCTGGCCAACGTGCGCTACCGCACCAAGGGGCAGCAGATCGCGCCGGTCATCATCCGCACCCGAGGCCACCGCCTGGAGGGGATCTGGCACTCGGGCTCGCCGATGGCGGGGATCTTGAACCTGGTGCGCGGCGTCTACGTCTGCGTGCCGCGCAACATGACCCAGGCCGCCGGCTTCTACAACACGCTCCTCGCGAGCGACGACCCGGGCATGGTCGTCGAGGTTCTCAACGGCTACCGGGTGAAGGAGCGCCTGCCGGCGAACATCGGCGAGCTGCGGGTGCCGCTCGGGGTGCCGGAGGTGCTGCGCGCCGGGCGGGACGTCACCGTCGTCACCTATGGCGCCTGCTGCCGCATCGTCCTCGACGCGGCCGAGACGCTCGCCGCGGTGGGGATGGACGTCGAGGTCGTCGACGTCCAGACCCTCCTCCCCTTCGACCGTGGCGGGGTGATCGCCGCCTCGCTCCAGAAGACCAACCGCGTCCTCTTCGTCGACGAGGACGTCCCCGGCGGCACCACCGCCTACATGCTCCAGCAGGCGCTCGAGGTCCAGGGCGGCTTCGACTGGCTAGACGAGCGCCCCCGCACCCTCTCCGCCGCCGAGCACCGCCCTGCCTACGGCTCCGACGGCGACTACTTCTCGAAGCCCAACCGCGAGACGGTCTTCGAGGCCGTCTACAGCCTGATGAGCGAGGGCAGTCCGAAGAAGTTTCCGATCTTCTTCTAGAGGGGCGTGCCTTTCCGGCGATGACAACTCGGCGGCGCCCCCGCCGCCGGGCCGCCCCTGTCACGTTTGACCCCTCTTGGACACTGTGCTCTTGGCGAGGCGAGAGACCTCGATTGCTCTTACTAAACAGAACATTTCTCTAGACTTACAGGCCTTCGGGCCGCGGCTGAATGACTCCCTCTTCAAGCTCTCGGACGGCGCTTCCCACCTTCGTCGAGGTGCTCCGCGCCCGCGCCGCGGAGAGCCCGGAGGCGAGGGCCTACACCTTCCTCGACGCGGCGGGCGAGGAGGCGGCGACGCTCACCTTCGCCGACCTCGATCGCCGGGCGCGGACGAT
>DATBQN010000013.1:0-3299 GCA_036560825.1 Thermoanaerobaculia bacterium | reverse complement strand
GCGTGCCCTCGGCGCAGCCGTTCGCCCGGTGGGCGCTACTGCACGCTCGGTGGATACAAAAAGGGCGCCGGAGGGGACCCCGGCGCCGGAAGAGCTTCAGGTAAGAAGAGGTGGGACGCTACGGGGTGGCGGGCTTGGCGGACGCCTCCTTCGGCTTCTCGGCCGCCGCGAGGACGGCCGCCCGAGCGACGGCGCGCTCGGCGGCGCGAGCGGCCTTCGCCGCCGGGGTCAGCCGGACCCGCTGGACCTTCTGCCGGCGCGGCTTGATCCCGAACTCGAGCAGCTTCGTGCTATCCGGCCCGAGGACCGAGATCAAGCCTGCCCGCAGCCGGCGGCGCAAGTCGTCCGTCTGCTTCGCCACCTGCAGGCGCTGCTGGTTGATGTCGCGGAGCTGACCCTTCACCGTCTCCTGGCGCCCCTGGAGGTCCCGCGCCTGGGCGAGGGAGCTGCCGAGGGACGTGTGGTCGGCGGCGAGCTGCGGACTGTCGGTCAGCTGGGGGGTGACGTTGTCGAAGAGCACCTGCCCGTCGACGATCTTCTCCTTGAATCGCGTGCTCATGATGCGGCTCCTTCCCTCTCACGAGGGCTTGCGGCCGCCGGCGGGCACTTTCGATGCCTCGCCGGAGGCCATGGTTTACGGCTCGACGTCTGCGATGGGCGCGGGCACGGGACGCTCCGCCAAGAGAGCCCGGCGCCTCGCCCGGCTTGCCCCGAGAGATGGATTCCTCCCCCTCCTCTCGCGGCCCTGCGGGTGGGCGGCTCGCCGCCGCGAGGCGGGCTCCGCGACGGCCCTTCGTTCCTTCTCATATCCGACTCCTTTCAGCTCGTCCGGGCGGATATCGCCGCGAACGCCGGCATTCTCTCTTGTCAAGAAATATAAATCAAGTCGCGATGGGTAGTTTGTACGCAGCCAGAGGCTGAGCGGGAGCTGGTGCTCAGCTCGCCGCGAGGGGACGGCTACATCTCGCGCGTCAGGCGGAGGGCCCGCTTGAGGGCGAACCAGCGATCGCGGAGCTTCCAGAAGCGGCTCGCCTTCATCGCCGCGATCCGCGCCTCGAGGCCGGCGGCCCTCCACGCGGCGTCGGCGAGGGATGCTTCGAGACGCCCCCGCTCGGCGGCACGCTCGGCGCGCTCGACGGCGAGCCGCTGCCGCCACTCCTCCTCCATCGCCGCGGCCTGGCGCTCGCCGCCGATGCGGTCGAGCCGCGACGCACGGAGGAGCGCCGCGAGGACGGGGGCCTCGTCGAGGAGGCTCGTCTCGCCGTCCTCCCAGACGACCGCCAGGCGGAGGGTCTGCCCGGCCGCCGGCCGGCCCGGCGCCAGCGGCGGCCGGAGCCGGAAGCCGTGCCCGGCGAGCGTCGGGTCGCGGTGGAGCTCGCCGATCTCGGGACGGGGCGCGAACTCTGTCGCGGTGTCCGCCAGCCGGCCGTCGATCTCGGCGGTCACCCGCCGCGGCCGCCGGCGCCGGCGACGGTCGACGACCCAGCCGCTCACCTCGAGGACGTTCCCCGCCTGCCACGAGCAGTGCTCGACGACACCCTCCGCCGGCGGCGGCGGCAGGTCGGGCGCGGGCGCGCCGCCGAGCGCCACGGCGTAGAGGTCCTGGAGGCTCACCAGGCCGCGCGGGAAGCGCCTGACGTCGATCGCGAGCCCGAGCGCGCCGGCGGTCTCGGCGAGCGCCGCGCGCACGAAGCCCTCGCTCACCCACGAGCTGCCGTACTCGGCGGCGGGGAGCGACCGGCTCTCGCTCGACGGCTGGAAGACGAGCTCCCGCTCGCCCGCAGCGTCCGATGGCGCGGGCGCGAGCGTCGCGACGGGCGCGGACGGCGCGACGGCCGATTCCGGCGCGCCCTCCAGGAGCTCCCGGCCGTGGACGCTGAAGAGGAGGAGCCCGGCGGGCTCCAGCAGGCGCAGGAGACGCTCGAGCCAGGCCCGGAAGTCGTCCGCCGGGAGGTGGGTGAAGAGCGAGGAGACGACGATGCAGCCGAAGCGCTCGTCGGTCCTGAGATCCTGCGGCCGGCTCGCCGAGAGGAGGCCGTGGACGCCGAAGGCGCGCTCCTGGAAGGCGACCGCCGCGGGGTCGATCTCGGCGACCCACACCCGCTCGGGCGGCACGTCCTGGACCATGAACCGGGTGGCGCGCCCATAGCCGGCGGCGAAGTCGAGGAGGTTGCCGGCCGCCGCGAGGCCGCCCGGCCGGCGCTCGATGAGGGCGCGCAGGGTCGACCAGATGAGCCGCCCCGACTCGAAGTACATGACGAGCGCCCGCTCGCGGTCGACGGCGAGGTGCGAGTGGAGGAAGACGAGGTACATCTCGTCCTCCGCGTGGATGTCGCAGTTGAGGCCGCGGGCGAGGTCGTCCTGGAAGAGGGCGACCACCGCCGGATTGGCCTCGCGGGTGTCGTAGGCGAGACCGTCGCCGGCCCCTGGGGGGGTCGTCATGGGCTGCAGGCCACCGGCTGCGGTCGGCTGGCGCCCGCCGCTACCGCTTGGTGATGGTGAACTTGCCGAAGCTCACGCCGAGCTCGACCCCCGTCCCCTTGCCGGTGAGCGCCAGCGAGACCTCGCCCTTGGTGACCACCTGGGCCTCGGCCGACTTCCCCGCTCCGGCGGCGGCGCCGGCGCTGGCGTAGCTGCCGAACAGCTCGTCGATGTCGGCGACCTCGGAGAACTTGCCCATCCCGTCCCGGACCTCGGACTTGCCGGCGGTCAGCCCGCCGCCCTTCGCCTCGAGCCTCACCCTCGCCTTCTGGCCGTTGTCGCAGCTGATCGTCCCCGAGCCGCGGGCGACCTTGTAGAACGCCGACCACCCCTTGAGCGTGAAGTCCATCGTGCACACCGTCGTCGCCGGGGCCGCCAGTGCCGGCGCGGCGGCGAGGAGCGACAGCGAGAGCGCGAGCGGGGCGAGACCTGGGTATCGTTTCATCGGATCGTCCTCCGGAAGGTGATTCGTGGCCCTTGGGTGCCTCGAGGCCCACTCTATGTGGACGCGGCCGTTCCCTGCAAGAAACCGACCGGCCTTGTGCGGTGGCGAGAGAGCTGGTAGAAAGCGCCCTCCACCCGAGGGGCCTCGCGGCCTCTCATCGAGAGGAGGTGCGCCATGCAGCACGACGACCGCTTCGACGACCTCCCCCGCTTTCACGCCTAGCAGCAAGCGCCGGAAGGGCTTCCCCTCCGAGACCCGCGTGCAGCGCGGGGCGCGCGTCGTCCACGGCGACAAGGAGCTGCTGGAGAAGCTCGGGCGCAACGACCCATGCCCCTGCGGCTCGGGGCGCCGCTTTCAAGCGCTGCTGTCTCGC
>DATBQN010000012.1:0-4146 GCA_036560825.1 Thermoanaerobaculia bacterium | reverse complement strand
CCATCAACTCGGCGATCGTCAACGTCGTCGCGCCGGGGCAGCGGGCGACGGCGGTCGCCCTCTCGATCCTCGCCATCCACCTGCTCGGCGATGTCCCCTCGCCGCCGCTCGTCGGCATCCTCTCCGACCACAGCTCGCTGGGCCAGGCCTTCCTCGTCCTCCCCGCCGCCATCGCCGTGGGCGGCCTCGTCTGGCTCTACGCCGCCTGGCGTGGCGAGCGGCAGGCGGCGGCCCGAGCGGGCGCCTAGGCCGCCTTCTTGATAGTCCCCTTGAACCAGTAGCTGATCGGCCTCTGCCCCGCCTTCTCCCAGACGTAGGTGGCGGCGATGGCGTCGCCCCTCACGCGGCCACGCCAGTGGATCGTCCCCTCCTTGGGGCTGGAGGTGGTGGCCAGGAAACCCGTCGAGCCGTCGGGATTGCGGCTCGCCGTGTAGGGGGCGGAGCCGAAGCCGTAGGTGTCACAGGCGGTCGAGCGGAAGGTGCCGCCCCTGAAGACGAGCACGTCCTTGTCGCCGGTCGCCTTGCCGGTCTCGCCCGTGGTGCCGGCGAAGACCTTGCCGTCGAGCGCTCCGCCCGCGGCGGCCGCCGGCCTTCCCGCCGTCAGGGTGAGGGAGAGGGCGAGCGCCGCCAACCCGAGGGTGCCGAACAAGAGAGGCTGTCTCATGCCGTCCTCCTTTCGCAATCGTCCAAGCCGTGGCAAGCGTGGCCGACGAGCCGCCGCCTGCACCCATCGAGAATACAACAGGGGACCGCGTCCTCTTCAACCCGGCGCGATCACCCGCAGGACGCGCGTCTCGTTGCGGAAGACGAGCGGCGGGGTCAGGTGAACCACCTCGCCGTCGAGGACGGCGGTGAGGCGCCGCCGGGAGCTCTCGATGGTGAGCTCGGGCGCCTTCCACGACTCGAAGCGCGGCGAGCGCCGCGCGTCTCGCACCAGAGCGTAGAGGGCGAGGCCGAGGAGGCACCTCCGGCCCGGGCAGTCGGCGACGTAGAGATAGAGGTCGCCGCTGTCGAAGCGGTTCCTGGCGCCGGCGGTGAAGACGTTCATCTCGTACTCGTTGTTGCCGACGAAGACGAGGCGGGTCTTCCGCTGCACGCGCTCGCCGTCGACCTCCATCTGGAAGCGCAGGGCCGGCACCCGCGGCAGCACGCGGGCGAGCGCCCAGGCCGCGGCCAGCCACTTGCCCCGCCCCGTGCGCCGCCGCTCGCGGTCGCGCTCCTCGACGACCACCGGATAGAAGCCGAGGACGGCATTGTTGACGAACCTCTCGCCGTTGACCGAGCCGAGGTCGAGGGCGCGCGGGACGCCCGAGCCGACGACGCGGGCCGCGCCCTCCAGGTCCGCCGGGATGCCGAGGTCCTTGGCGAAATGGTTCAGGGTGCCCAGCGGGAGGACCCCGAGCGGCACCTCCGTCCCGGCGAGCGCCGCGGCGACGCAGCGCACGGTGCCGTCGCCGCCCGCCGCCACGACGGCGTCGAAGCCCTCGCCGCACGCGGCGCGGGCGCGGCCGGCCATGACCCCGCCGGCGCAGAGCTCGACCGCGGCGTCGACGCCGGCGCGCGCGAAGGCCGCGGCGACCCCTTCGGGGGTGAGGTCGCCGGAGACGACGGCCCCGGCGGACCGATTGAGGAGGACGGCGACCCGCATGTCCGCAGACTGTACGCGATGCGGGTGATCTACGATACGAGAGCCCATGCGCCTGACCGTCGCCGACGACGTCCTCGCCCTCTTCCCCGCGCCGGTCATCGGCATCCTCGGCGGCGAGGTTGAGTCGCCCCGACCCGACCTCCGGGAGCGGCTGCGCGCTCTCCAGGAGGCCGCGCTGGCGCGGCTCCGCGAGACGGCCCCGGACGTCGAGAGCCTGATGGCGCACCCGCACGTCCGCATCTGGCGCCAGGCCTACCAGCGCTTCGGCGCCAGGCCGACCAAGTTCCGTCCGACCCACGAGGCCTTCGCCCGGCGGCTGCTGAAGGACCCGGCGTGGCCCGCCATCCACCCGCTCGTCGACGTCTACCTGACGAACCAGGCGGCGCACCTGCTGCCGCACGGCGGCTACGATCGCGCGTCCCTGGACGGGGACCTCTGCCTCGGACGCTCGCCGGGCGGCGAGGCGTTCGCGCCGCTCGGCGGCGGCGAGGAACGGACCGAGCGAGGCGAGGTCGTCTACCGCGACGCCGGCCGCGTGCTGACGCGGCGCTGGAACCACCGCGACTCCGACCTCACCCGGATCACCGGCGAGACGCGCCGGCCACTCCTCGTCATCGAGGCGCTCGACGGCATCCCGGCGGCCGCCGTCGAGGAGGCGCTCGCGGACCTCGCGCGGCGCCTGGCGTGGTGCTTCGAAGGAGCGTTCGCGACCCGCCTCTTCGCGGCGGGCCGCGGCCGGCAGGAGATCGCGCTGGAGTGAGGCCAGGGCGCTCTACCGCGGCGCCTGGAGCAGCTCGGCCAACGCACGCTCGACACGGCGGCGATCGGGGTCCCGGAAGGCGAGGCCGACGGCGTCGGCGCGGCGCCATTGGACGGTGGCGACGATGGGGAGGAGGTCCGGGCGGCGGTCGATGCCGAGGATGAAGGCGATCTCGGCGCCCTCGGTCCAGCCCGCGGGCACCCCCGAGAGGCAGGCGCCGCCGGCGGAGAGGTCCTCGAGGCAGGCGCGATGGCTCAGCTCGCCGGGGAGCGCCAGCCAGACGGTGAGGTCGACGCGGATGCGCGGCTCCCGGCGGGTCGCCGGGGCGAGCACGGCGCGCAGGCGGGAGGTGCGGCGCTCGATGGTGAGCGCCCGCAGCGCCATCTCGACCGGCGGGTTGGCGGCGAGGAACTCCAGACAAGGCCCGGCCGCGACGTGCCAGAGTGTGGTCGGGAGCCAGGTGCGGGCCGAGAACAGGCGGCGGGCGCCCTCGAGCAGCTCCATCTCGCCGAAGAGATCGCCCGGCCCCAGGTCGCGCACCCGCTCGATCGGCTCGCCGATCACGTCGTGGAGGATCGACACGCCGCCGCTCGCCACGAGATAGAGCCCGTCGCCGGGATCGCCCTTGCGGAAGACGAGGGCGCCGGCGGCGAGGCGCCGCTCCTCGAACTGAGCCTCGAGGCCCGCCAGCCGCGCGCGGTCCGCCCGCGCGAAGACGGGATGGCCGGCGAGCGCGGCCTGCAGCTCGGCGCGGCCGGAGGGGAGAGGCGTCATCCCGGCGATCCCTTGGAGTCGGTGGAATCGGGGACCGTTCGCTTGGCCATCACCCAGGCGTCGCGCCCGCCCTGGTAATAGCCGGCCGCCCGCCGCACGACGGCATAGCCGTGCCTCTCGTAGAACCGGCGCGCCCCGTCCTCGCCGGCGAGGGTCTCGAGGATCAGGGTGTGCACCCCGCGGGCGGCAAGCCCCTCCTCGATGGCGCGCAGGAGCTCGCTGCCGATCCCCCGGCGCTGGCGGCCCGGCCGCACGTCGAGGGTCACCAGGTGGCCGCAGCCGGCGCGCTCGCGGCAGGCGATGGCGAAGCCCACGATCTCGCCGTCCTCCTCGGCGATCAGCGCGCGGCAGCCGGGCGCGCGCAGGTAGGAGCGCAGCTCGGCGCGCGAGTAGGCGAGATCGGCCGCGAACGCGGCGCGGTCGATCTCGAACAGGGGCTCGAAATCGCGGGGCTCGTACGCGCGGAGGGTCACGGGGGTTGCCGGCAGTATAGCCGAGCCGGCGGCGCGGCTCGCCTGGGCCGCTCGTGATAGAAAGTCATCATGATTCAGCGCCTGAGCGTCTCCAATTACAGAAGTCTGGGCGAGAAGGTGGAGGTCCACTTTGGGGCGTTCACAGCTCTCGTCGGACCGAATGGAGCGGGCAAGAGCAACGTGGTCGACGCGCTGCGGTTCGTCTCCGACGCCATGCACATGGGTCTCTCGGGCGCCATCACTCATCGCAATGGAATCGACGCCGTGCGCAGGTGGAGCGGCGGCCACCCCTTCAACAGCGCGATCCACCTGGATCTGATCCTGGAGAGTGGTCGTCCGGCCTCTTACTCTTTCGAGCTGCGCGGGGACAGCGCCGAGGAGTACAAGGTGAAGCTGGAAGAAGCCTGGGTACGCAACGGGAACGACGAGGTCCGATTCCGCATCGAGAACGGTCAATGGGCGGTTGGACCTCCCGGCTTGAAACCCCCCTT
>DATBQN010000011.1:0-3871 GCA_036560825.1 Thermoanaerobaculia bacterium | reverse complement strand
GTCGTCTTGCCGCTGCCGTTCGCCCCCAGGACGCCCAGCCGGGTGCCCGGCCGGAGCAGCAGGTCGACGCCGGAGAGCACAGGGACGCCGTCGAACGACTTGGCGAGGCCGCGGGCGGCGAGCAGGCGCTTGGTCTTGCGGCCGGAGGCCGCGAAGTCGATGCCGGCGGTCGCCGCCGACGCGCCGGCGCGCTCCCTGAGCTCGTCGAGCTCGCCCAGCAGCCGGTGGGCCTCGTCGATGCGCGCCTTCGCCTTGGTGCTGCGCGCCTTGGGGCCGCGGCGCAGCCACTCGACCTCGCGGCGGGCGCGGTTGGCGAGCGACTCCTCGTACTCGGCCTGGTTCTTGCGCACCTGATCCCGCCGGTCGAGGAGGTCGCTGTAGGTGCCGTCGACCTGCAGCAGGCCGTCGGCGTAGCTGCGGTCGAGCTCGAGCATGCGGCGCGCCACGTTCTCGAGGAAGTAGCGGTCGTGGGAGACCACGACGAAGGCGAGCGGCGCCGAGGCGAGGAGCTCCTCGAGCGCCAGGATGCCCTCGAGGTCGAGGTGGTTGGTCGGCTCGTCGAGGAGGAGGACGTCGGGCGAGCGCACCAGCTCGCGGCCGATCGCCAGGCGCTTGTTCCAGCCGCCGGAGAGCGCGCCCACCGTCTGCGCGGGGTCGCGGAAACCCAGGCGTCCGAGGGTGATCGCGGCGCGCGCGGCCTTCTCGAAGTCCTCGAGCGGCGAGCCGTCCAGCGCCTCGACGAGCACCTCCTCGACCGTCCGCTCGGCCGGGAACGTCGGGTCCTGCGACACGTAGCCGACGCGGACTCCCTTGCGCAGCGAGCGCGTCCCGGCGTCCGGCTCCTCGATCCCGGCGAGGATCTTCAGGAGCGTCGTCTTGCCGGAGCCGTTGGGACCCACCAGCCCTACCCGGTCGCCCTCCTGGAGGCCGAACGTCAGCCGCTCGAAGAGCGGCCGCGCGCCGTACTGCTTGGACACGGACTCGCAGGAGAGGAGGAGGGGACGGGAGCTCATGAGATGAGGGGAGACGGACGAGCGAAGCGAGGCGGAGGGTTGCCGACTCCGCGGAATCATACCGGACGAGGCCGACGCCGCCGTCCTCTCGCGGCCCGCTACGCGGCGCGGAGGAGCGGTCTGGCGGTGCCTGCGCCGAGCAGCAGACCCGCCGCGGTCACGAAGACCCCGACGCCCAGGGGCGATCCGAGCCCCCCGATCACGCCGTCGACGAGCAGCGAGGCGAGGCAGAAAGCGGCGCCGAGCGCTGCCGCGGACCTCGCGGCCCAGGCCCGCGCGGCGCCCGCCTGGCGGCGCAGGACGAGCCCTTGCGCGAGGCCCAGGCAGAGGCCCGCGATGGCTCCCACCGCGGCCAGGCTGAGCGCCCGCATGCCCCATCCCAGACTCAGGACGTGCGGCCGGGCGCCGGTGACGAAGGTGCCGATCTGCTCCACGGCCACGACCCCCGCCGCGAGGCCGAGCCCCAGGCCGAGGCTGGTGGCGGGGATCCAAACGGCGGCCCGCCGCAGGCTGCGGCGGAGCTCCAGCCACTGGCTCGCGCCCAGGCTCGCACCGACCAGGAACGTCAGGATGGGGGTTACGAGCATCATTCCGACCACCGCTTCGATCGGACGCCCGAGCGAGAGGGCGGCGCCCATTCCCACCACGAGTCCGGCCGTGCAGGCCGCGATCCAACGCACCCTTGCCGAAGCTTCTCCGAGCTGGCTCATCGACGCCTCCTTTCGATGCGACCTACCTCATACGCCGGCGAGCGGCCCGAGTTGCGCCGCGGGAGTAGCCGCTCGGCCCGATCGCGGCACAAATCAAATCAGAGAAGGAGCCTCACACGCCACCGCAACCAAGGAGGATCCGGTCATGCGCAAAAAGCTCGCTCTCCTGCTCTTCGCCCTCGCCGCCGTCGCACCGGCGGGCGCCGTCTCGCGCCCGCCGGCGGCCACGACGCCCCTCGCGTCGGACCCGCAGACCTGCCCGACCGGCTGGCACCTCTACGTCTGCCCGACTCATTCCTTCTGCTGCCCCCCCTTCGCCCGCTGCGTCTGCCTCTTCTGAAGGGGGAACCGCTCGTCCCGCTCGCGGCACTCACCTGAGAAGGAGCCTCTCACGCCACGCAACCACCCCAACCAAGGAGGACCCACCATGCGCAAGAAGCTCGCTCTCCTGCTGTTCGCCCTGGCCGCCCTCGCGCCGGCCGCCGCCGTCTCGCACGCGTCGTCAGCCAGGATGCTCTCCGCGCCCGAGCAGACATCCACCTGCCCGAAGGGGTCGCACCTCTTCATCTGCCCGACCTACTCCTTCTGCTGCCCCAACAACGCGTTCTGCGCCTGCCTGCCCTGATCGGCCGAGAGCTCTCGCGGGGCGGCCCCGATTGGGTCGCCCCGCAGGCGCGGGAGCCTCTCCCCCAGCTCCGCGGTACTGAGGCCCAGGAGGCCGGCGTTCTCGATCAGCGCCTCGAAGTCGACGGGAAACAGCCGGTTGCGGGCCGGGTCAGCGAGGCCGGCGACGTTTCGCGGCGCGATGCGGCGGCGCACGGCGCTCGCGAAGCGTTCGATCGCCGCCCCGCCGAGCGGTCCGGGCGGCAGGCCCCCTAGCTCCTCGCCGCTCTCGGCGAGCATCGCGCGGACGACCGGATCGGTGCTCCCCAGGAACCCCTCCCACGGCCACGCGCCGCCGCGCGCGGGAGCGTCGAGCAGCCGCTGGCTCGCCTCCGCGAAGCTCGCGGCAGCGAAGTAGAGGTCCCCCCAAGCGACGAAGAGGTCGAAGCTCCGGGCGGCCGCCAGGTAAGCGCCTTCGACCAGGCTCTGCAAATGATCCGCCTCGCGCGCCAGGAGCGCGCCGTAGCGGTCGAGCCCGGCGGCGAGGCCGTCCGCGTCCTCGAGGAGCAGCGCGAGGCGCTCGATGGCGAGGAGGCTCCACGCGATGCCGGTCGAGAAGAGGGGCGAGTAGAAACAGAAGGCGTGGGGCAGGAGGACCCAGCCGTCGCCCGCGGCCCGCGCCAGGCGATGCTGGACGACGGGGATCGTCGCGATCGGCCGCACGGGCCGCGCGGCGCCCCACTGCGCCGCGAGCGTCGGATAGCGGCCGAGGATCTCCTCCCACGCGCACTCGGCCGGAACGGCCATCGCCCGCTCCCGCGCCTCCTCCGCCGCGAGCACGAACCCCGCGCTCACCGTCCCGTGGTCGAAGGGGAGGACGTACATCCAGCCCTCCGGCAGCATGTGGTGGATCGCCGCGCCCTCCTCCGGGTAGGGGCCCGCCGGGAGCGCGGCGCCGGCCGCCGCCGCGGCCTCCGCGAACGGCGGGACGCCCTCGAAGTGCCCGTAGACGAGCGTCGTGCGCAGCCGCACCGCGTCGAGCGCCGACGGGATGGGCAGCCGGCGGGCGAGGAACCCGCCCGGGCCCGAGGCGTCGACGAGCAGATCGGCGGCCAGACTGAGCGGCCGTCCTTCATGCCGGCCTTCGAGCCGCCAGCCGCCGTCGCCGCCAGCGCCCCGCTCCACCGCCGTCACCTCGGCCTCCTCGAGGACCTCGACGCCCTCGGCAGCCGCCCGGCGCGCCAGGTGATGGTCCACGTCCGCCCGCAGCCAGTGGGCGTCGGCCATCTCGTCGCGCGGGCTCGCGGCGACGAGCAGACGGCTCTCGTTGTCGGCGCCGTTGGAATACGGCTCGCCCGGCCGATGCGCGTAGAAGGTGAAGCCGCGCTTCAGCCCGCGGCGCAGCGCGGGAAGCTCGCGCCGCCAGCGGCCGTAGGCGGCGAGGGCATGCAAATCGCCCAGCCCGTACCGCGCGGCGAGGCGCTCCAGCGAGAGCGCGGCGAGCGGCGTCGAGGACTCGCCGAGCGCGAAGCGCGGATGCCGCCC
>DATBQN010000010.1:0-2384 GCA_036560825.1 Thermoanaerobaculia bacterium | reverse complement strand
TCGTCACCCGCCTGCCGTTCGCGGCGCGGCGGATGTGGGACCACGACTCGATCCAGTTCGCGCTCGGGGTCGAGCGCTACGACCTCGCGGCGCACCATCCGCACCCGCCGGGGTATCCGTTGTATATCGCGATCCTGAAGGGTCTGGCGGCCTGTGGGATCGACTCGCTCCACGGCATGGTGGCGCTGTCGATCCTCGCCGAGGGGATCGGGGCGGCGGTCGTCGTGCTGCTCGGCGCGCGGCTCGTCGAAGAAAAAGAAGCTCTGGGTAAAGAGGGGACGGGGAGCGCGGCCGGGGGAGCTGCTCTCTGGGCCGGAGCCTTCGCCGCCGCGCTCTACGTCTTCAACCCGATCCTCTGGTTCTATGGCGAGCTGCCGCTGGTCTACGCCGTCGAAGCGGGGATGACGGTCGCCGTCGCCTACGCCGCGCTCGCCATGGCGGACGGCGCGGCGAGCTTCGTGGGCGCCTGCGCCCTGTTCGCGATCGTCGGCGGCGTCCGGCAGTCGACGATGGTGCTGCTGGCGCCCCTGATGCTCTACGGCGCCTGGCGGGCGCTGCGCCGCGGCCGGGTCTCGTGGCGGGCGGGCGGGGCGGGCGCCGGGATCTTCGTCGCGATCGTTCTCGCCTGGCTGGTGCCGATGTGCGCCGCGGCCGGCGGCCTCGCCGAATACCGGCGCATCGGCGCGGAGAACTTCGCGACGCTCCTGCCGCAGACCTCGATCCTCTATGGCGCCGGGTGGGGGGCGCTGGCGCACAACCTCGAGGTGCTGGTCAAATGGGCACTCCAGGGGGTGTTTCCCGGCGCCGTGGCGATCGCGCTTCTGTGGGCTGCGACCCCGAGGGCGATCGGTCCGGGTCTGCGCCTGCTGCGCGATCCGGGAGGGTTGGTCGCGGCTTGGGCGATTCCGCCGATCCTCTTCTTCGCCCTCTTCCACGTCACGAAGGCAGGCTACACGCTGGTCCACCTGCCGGCGCTCCTCGTCGCGATGGCGGTCGTCGCGGCGCCGGCGTGGGAGGGGAAGCGCGGGCGGCGGCTCGCCGTTCTAGGCACGGTGGTGGCCGTGGTCGCCGGCGGCGGGCTCTTCCTCTTCGGCGCCGACCGGCGTCCGGAGCAGAGCCGCGCGTGGGCGCTCGTCCGCCACGAGTGGAACCGCGGCACGATCGCCACCTACGAGCGCGACCTGGACGACATGATCGCGACCGTGCGCCAGTACTCGCCGGCGACGACGGTGCTGGTGGCGGTCGAGCTCGGCGGCACCGGGCCGGCGGGAGCGGAGGGTTTTTTGTACTCGTGGCACCGCCACCTGCAGTGGTACTTGCCCGAGTACACGGTCGTCATGGCGGCGCCGGAGGAGGACTTCGGGCTCGTGACGCGCGGCCACGAGCCGTTCCGCAAGGAGCTCGCACGAGTTGAGCTCCCGGTCGGCACCGAGCGGCTCCTCTTCGTCCTCTCCGGTTCGGTCGGCGACCGCCTGCCGCTCGGCCCCGGCGCGGTCGCCACCCACAACCACAGCTTCTACCTCACCGTCGTCCCCTTCGCCGGCCGTCGCGCTCTCGGTCCGCTCGTCCTCGTCGCGGAGCCCCGCCGCCGGGCGGCTTGAGGCAGGAGCCGGTGCGGGTTGTCGCGCGCCGCCCGGCTGTGACAGGCTCTCGGCCCCGAAGGTCCCTCGGCCCGACGAACGAACCCGCGAGCAGCCCATGACACAGCCGATGCGGTCTCCAGGCGTTCAGGCGACCGGCGCGGCGGGCGCTCCCGGTCCTCCGAGCGCTCCGAACCCTCCGGTCACTGCGCGCGAGCCGATCATCGAGACGCGGCGGGTCGAGAAGTTCTACTCGCAGCCCGACGGCCGCCGCATCGAGGTCATCGCGGCGACCGACCTCGCCGTCTACCCGGGCCAGCTCGTCGCCCTCCTGGGGCCGTCGGGATCGGGCAAGTCGACGCTTCTCCGCATGCTCTCGGGGCTCGCCTCGCCGTCGGCCGGCGAGGTCCTCTGGCACGGCCGGCCGCTCGACGGCACGCTCCCCAACGTCGCCATCGTCTTCCAGAGCTTCGCCCTCTTCCCCTGGCTGACCGTGCTCGAGAACGTCGAGGCGCCGCTCCAGGCGCAGGGGATCGGCGCCGTCGAGCGGCGCAAGCGAGCGCTCAAGATCCTCGACACCGTGGGCCTCGACGGCTTCGAGACCGCCTATCCGAAGGAGCTCTCCGGCGGCATGAAGCAGCGGGTGGGCTTCGCGCGCGCCCTCGTCGTCGAGCCCGAGGTGCTCTTCATGGACGAGCCGTTCTCCGCCCTCGACGTGCTCACCGCGGAGAACCTGCGCGGCGAGCTCATGGAGCTCTGGCTCAACCGGCGCATCCCCACGCGCGCCATCTTCATGGTGACCCA
>DATBQN010000009.1:0-5137 GCA_036560825.1 Thermoanaerobaculia bacterium | reverse complement strand
GCGGAAGGCCTGGTAGGCGAGGCGCGCGTTGGCGATCCCCAGCTTGCCGCGGACGGCCTTCGCCCGCTGCCGCTCGGCCTCCGCTCGGCCGTTGTCCTTGGCGATCGCGTCGAGCTTCTTGTCGACGTTGGTGTCGACGCGGGAGACGAAGAAGGAGGCGACGGAGCGGATGCGGTCGACGGGCTGGCCCACGGCGGCGCGGGACTCCATGGCCTGGAGGTAGGCCTCCATCACCTCGCGGTGGCGGGGGACGGAGAAGAGGAGGGTGATGTTGATATTGATCCCCTCCGCCAGGCACTGCCGGATGGCGGGCACGCCAGGCTCGGTGCCGGGGATCTTGACCATCACGTTCGGCCGCTCGCAGGCGCGCCACAGCCGCCGCGCCTCGGCGATCGAGCCCTCGGTGTCGAGCGCCAGGCGCGGCCCCACCTCGATCGAGACGAAGCCGTCGTTGCCCGCGCTCGCCTCGTAGACCGGCCGGAAGACGTCGGCGGCGCGCCGCACGTCCTCGACGGCGAGCGCCTCGAAGATCTCTGGCGGGCGCTTGCCGGCGGCGCCCTCGCGGCGGACGTCGTCGTCGTAGAGGTCGCTCGAGGAGATCGCCTTCTCGAAGATGGTGGGGTTCGAGGTCATGCCCTTGAGGCCGTCCTCGGCGATCAGGCGCGCCAGCTCGGGGCCCTGATAGAGGTCGCGGCGGATGTAGTCGTACCAGACGCTCTGGCCGAGGCCGGACAGGCGGATGAGCGGGTTGGCGGGGTTTGCAGGCATGGCGGGCTCCTATCGTGAGAGCAGGGCCTTGGCCCTGGCGACGACGTTGTCGACGTTGAAGCCGAGCTCTTTCAAAACCGTGTCGCCCGGCGCCGAGGCGCCGAAGCGCTCGAGGCCGATGATCGATCCACGGTCGCCCACCCAGCGCTCCCAGCCGAAGGTCGCGGCGGCCTCGATCGAGACCCGCGCGGCGACCGCGGGAGGCAGCACCTGGTCGCGCAGCTCCTGGGTCTGGCGCGCGAAGAGCTCCCACGACGGCATCGAGACGACGCGGGTCGCGACGCCGTCCTTCTCGAGCTGGTCGCGCGCGGCGAGGGCGAGGGAGACCTCCGAGCCGGTAGCGATGAGGATGAGGCGCGGCGCGCCTCCCGAGGCCTCGGCGAGCACGTAGGCGCCCTGGGCGAGGCCCGAGGCCGGTCCGTGCGTCGCGCGGTCGATCACCGGCAGCTTCTGGCGCGACATCACGAGGCCGATGGGGCCGTGCGCGTTCCGCATCACCACCCGCCAGGCCTCGGCCGCCTCGTTGGCGTCGCCGGGACGGATCATCGTCATGCCGGGCAGGGCGCGGAGGGCCGCGAGGTGCTCGATCGGCTGGTGGGTGGGGCCGTCCTCGCCGAGGCCGATCGAGTCGTGCGTCCAGACGTAGACGACCGGCAGCTCCGAGAGGGCCGCCAGGCGGATCGACGGCTTCATGTAGTCCGAGAAGGTGAAGAAGGTGGCGACGAAGGGGCGCACGCCGCCGTGGTAGGCCATGCCGTTGGCGATCCCCGCCATGGCGTGCTCGCGGACCCCGAAGTGGACATTGCGCCCCTCGCCGCTCGCCCCATCGAAGCTCGCGAAGCCCTTGAGCGAGGTGTTGGTCGAGGTCGAGAGGTCGGCGTCGCCGCCCACCAGCCACTCGACCGTGCCGGCGATGGCGTTGAGCGCCTTGCCGCCGGCGACGCGCGTCGACTCCTTCTCGCCCGCCTTCCAGGTCGGCAGCTCGGCGTCCCAGCCGTCGGGGAGCTCGCCCGCCAGCGCCTGCTTCCACTGGGCGGCGAGGTCTGGGAACTTCGCCGCGTAGGCGGCGAAGCGCGCCTGCCAGTCGGCCTCGGCGGCGGCGCCGCGGTCGACCGCGCCGCGGAGGTGGGCGAGCGCCTCGGGCGGCACGTAGAAGGGCTCCTCCCACTCCCAGCCGAGCGCCTTCTTGGTGCGCGCCACCTCCTCGGGGCCGAGCGGGCTGCCGTGCGCCTCCGAGGTGCCCGCCTTGTTGGGCGAGCCGTAGCCGATCGTGGTGTGGATGACGACGATCGACGGCCGGCCGATCTCGGCGTCGGCGGCATGGAGAGCCCGGTCGATGGCGTCGAGATCGGTGTTGCCGTCGAGGACGTGGAGCACCTGCCAGCCGTAGGCCTCGTAGCGCTTGCCGACGTCCTCGGTGAAGGCCATGGAGGTGGGGCCGTCGAGGCTCACCTCGTTCGAGTCGTAGAGGAAGGTGAGCTTGCCGAGACCGAGGTGGCCGGCGAGCGAGGAGACCTCGCCGGAGACCCCTTCCATGAGGTCGCCGTCGGACACCAGGGCGTAGGTGCGGTGGTTGACGATCGTGTGGTCCGGGCGGTTGAAGCGGTGGGCGAGCAGGCGCTCGGCGATCGCCATGCCGACGGCATTGGTGGTCCCCTGGCCGAGCGGGCCGGTGGTCGCCTCGACGCCGGGCGTCAGCCGGTACTCCGGGTGCCCCGGCGTGCGGCTGCCCCACTGGCGGAAGGACTTGAGGTCGTCCATCGAGAGGTCGTAGCCGGTGAGGTGGAGGAGGCAGTAGAGAAGCATCGAGCCGTGGCCGGCGGAGAGCACGAAGCGGTCGCGGTCGGGCCACTGCGGGTCTCTCGGATTGTGCTTGAGGAACCGCTGCCAGAGGACGTAGGCCATCGGCGCCGCGCCGAGCGGCAGGCCGGGGTGGCCCGAGTCCGCCTTCTGGACGGCGTCGATCGCCAGCGTGCGGAGGGTGTCGACGGCGAGCTCTTCGATGGATCGGATGGCGGTCGGCAAGGGTCGGTCTCCTCCCGGGGTCAACGATAGCAGAGGGGGGTCACCTCATCGCTTCCTCCCCTCGATCATCAGTGCGGCGGAGAGAGAGCTCGCGGCGGCGAGGGCGGCGGCGATCTCCATGGTGAGGCGGAAGCCGTCCGCGAAGGAGGCGGAGATGGCGCGCGAGACGGCGGCGGCGGCCGCGGGGTCGAGCCCGGCCGGCGGCCTGGCGGCGGCGAGGAGGCCGCGCTCGCCGGCGAGCGCCGCGCGCGCTTCGGCGGGGAGGGGGAGCGGGGCGAGGCGGCGGTCGAGGCCGGCGCCGAAGGCGGCGGCGACGGCGAGCCCGAAGGCCGCCACGGCGACCAGCGAGGCGATCCGCGACACCGCGTTGTTGACCCCCGAGGCGATCCCCGCGCGGCGGGCGTCGACGGCGCCCATCACGGTCGTGGTGAGGGGAGCCACGGCGATCGCCATCCCCAGCCCGAGCACCGCGACGCCGGGGAAGAAGGTCGTCCAGTACGTGCCGCCGGCCGGCCGCGTCCCGAGCCAGGCGAGGAGCAGGTAGCCGGCGGCGGCGACGAGCGGCCCGGCGACGAGCGGCGGGCGGGCGCCGAAGCGGGCGGTGAGGCCGCCGGACCAGCGCGAGAGGAGGAAGATGAGGAGGATCATGGGGAGGAGCGCGGCGCCGGCGGCGGTCGACGAGTAGCCCTCCACCTGGACGAGGTCGAAGGGAAGGAAGAAGAGCGAGCCGCCGAGCGCGGCATAGAGACAGAGGGTGAGGAGGTTGGCGCCGGCGAAGTCGCGGGAGCGGAAGAGGGCGAGCGGCATCATGGGATTGCGCACGCGCGCTTCGGTGACGAGGAAGGCGGCGACGGCGGCGGCGCCGAGGGCGAGCGCGCCGGCGACGAGCGGGTCGGCGAAGCCGCGGTGCGACGACTCGAGGAGGCCGTAGGTGAGGCCGCCGAGCCCCAGGGTGGCGAGGAGCGCGCCCGGCCAGTCGAGGCCCGCGGCGTCCGGGTCGCGGCTCTCCGGCACGCGGGTGAGCGTGATGAGGAGGACCGCCGCCGCGGCCGGCAGGTTGAGGAAGAACACCCAGCGCCACCCGCCGTGGTCGACGAGCCAGCCGCCGAGGACCGGGCCGAGGGTGGCGGTGAGCGCGGTGGCGCCCGACCAGGTGCCGATGGCGCGCCCGCGCTCGGCGGCGCCGAAGCTGGAGGAGATGAGGGCGAGGCTCCCGGGCACCAGGAGGGCCGCCGCCGCTCCCTGGAGGGCGCGGGCGGCGATCAGCGTCGAGAGGCTCGGGCTCCAGCCGCAGGCGGCGGACGCCGCGGCGAAGCCGGCGACGCCCAGGGCGAACACCTTGCGCCGGCCGAAGCGGTCGCCGGCGGCGCCGCCGGCGAGGAGCAGCCCGGCGAGCATCAGGGCGTACGCCTCGACGATCCACTGCACGCCGGTCGCCGAGGCGCCGAGGTCGCGCTGCAGGGCGGGGAGGGCGACGTTGACCGCGGTGCCGTCGACGAAGGCCAGGCTCGAGCCGAGGATCGCCGCGGCGAGCACCCAGGGAGCGCGGGACGGCGCTACGGCCGGAGTGGCGGGGGCGGCGGCCGCGGCGGTCGCCGCGGCCGGCGGGGCGCAGGGCGGCGCTCCCAGGATCACCCCTTCGTCGCAGGGCGGCTTGATGACCGCGGCCATCCTTTTCTCCCGGCTTCTCCCTGCGCGGCGCTCAGGCGGCCAGGGCGAGGACGAAGAGGACGATCCCGGCGGCCCCGACCAGCATCGAGCCCCACCAGACGCGCCGGCTGCGGGTGAGGGCGGCGACGGCGCCGAGGGCGATCGAGACCTGGAAGAGGGCGACGGTGTCGGCGAAGCCGTGGTGGGCGTGGAGGAGGTGGTCCGACTCCTTCACCCGCTCGTCTCGCTCGCGCTCGTACTCCTTCGCCTTCTTCGTGATCTCCCCCTGCTCACGCTTGTAACGCGCCGCCTCCGCGGCGTAGACGGGCGGCGGCTCCTTGCCGAGGGAGAGCCAGGCCGTGCGCGCGGCGGCCTGCACCTCGCCCTTGATCCCCTTCGCCTGGTAATAGGCCCACTGGTCCGAGGCCAGGGCCTGGAGGCGCGTGGCGTCGGTCTTCAAGAGCAGGGCTTCGTTGACCGTGGCGCCGGCGCGCAGGGCGGCGACGGCGGCGAAAGCGGCGAGGATCGCCGTGGTGAGGGCGATCTGCTTCAAGAACGCGGCGCCCGCTCCCTCCTCCTTCTCGATCTCCTCGTGGATCGCCTCGTGCAGCTTCTCGGTCTCGACCTCGGGCCCCTCGGGCATGGCTCGTCTCCCGTCCAGGTTTGGCGATGGACGGGATTCTAGCGGCAATGG
>DATBQN010000008.1:0-4208 GCA_036560825.1 Thermoanaerobaculia bacterium | reverse complement strand
GAGGTCCAACGCCGGCAGCCTGAGGACCAGGCTCCCGCCGCGGTCGTCGACCGGGATCGAGAGCGGTTTGGGGAACGGGGCGCTGAGCGCGAGCGAGCGGAAGGAGAAGCCCGGTGGCGCGATCAGGAGCTGCAGCTCGCGAGCGGCCGCCGGGACATCGAGGTGGAAGTGCCCGGCGGCATCGGTCGAGGCCTCGGCGGTGTGGATCCCCAGCGGGCCCTTGGGGACCGCGATCAGCCGCGCGCCGGCGACCGGCCCCGCCGGCGAGGTGACGACGCCGTCGATCGGCGCCTGATCGTGCAGCGTGAGACGGACGGCGTCGCGGCGGTGGTCCTTGCCCAGGCTCACGGTCACCGGGTCCGACGAGAGATGGCGGTCCCCGAGGTCGGCCTCGGCGGAAACCAGCTGGGGGGAGGCCGGCAGGCCGTCGAGCTCGAAGGCGCCGCGATCGTCGGTGACCGCGGTCTGCTGCTCGCCGCTCCCCAGGTCGCTCGCCACCACCTGCGCGCCGGCGATGGGCTCGGAGCTCTCGTCGACCACGTCGCCGGAGAGCCGGACGTCCGGGATCGCGATCTCGACCTTGGCCGAGCGCGCCCCCTTGGCGCGCCGGACCGTCACGCCGAGCGTCCGCCGCAGGTCGGAGAGCTCGACCCGCCAGCGCCCCTCGCGCGGCAGCACGCCCGAGAACGCGCCTCGGGCATCCGAGGCCATGCGGATTCCGGTGCTGCGGGCGACCGGCCCGAAGAAGCGCAGCCTGGTGGCGAACGGCTGATCGCCCTTGGTCACCCGGCCCTCCACCCAGACGAGATCGATCGTCCGCTCGAGGGTGCGGTCGGCGTCGAGATCGATCTCCTCGGAGAGGAAGCCCGCCCCTTCGCTGTCGAGGACGTGGAGGAGGTAGCGACCGGCGGCGAGCCCCGGGCGGGAGAAACGACCGTCCGGAGCAGGTCCGCTGGCCACCGCGCGGAGCTGGGGGAAACCCGGCTCCTTCCGCTGCAGCATGACCCGCCAAGGCTTGCCCCAGGGATCCGCGGCGGGATCGAGAGCGAGCTCCAACCGGAGCGGCGGGGTGAGGACGAGCGCCTTCTCGACCGCGGTCTCGCGGTCCCGCTCGACGATCACCGGCGCCACCGTGGTCTTCTCGAAGCCCGGCTGCACTGCGCTCAGCGCATAGGAGCCGGGCGCCACGCCGGCGAAGCGGAAGAAGCCGCGGTCCCCCGGCCTCGCCCTGAGCCCCGGCTCGCCGGCCCGCCGCAGGTAGGAGGGCTGGGAGGCGACCGCGGCGGGCAACAGCTCGACGGTACAGGTCGCCGTGATCGGCGCGCCGGTCGAGGTCTCCACGCGGCCGCTCACCGAGGAGCCGCGCTGGAGCTCGATCGCCCCCAGCTTCACCACGGCGCCGGGCGCGATCGCGACCCCCCAGCGATATTGCGGTATGAACCCCGCGGCCTCCAGGCGGAGGTCGAGGCGGCCCGCCGGCAGAACACATCTCCAGGCCGCGTCCTGGCGGCGGCAGGCGGCGGTCGATCGCGGGATGAGATCTCTCTTCCTGCCGTCCGCCGCGGGCGTCGACTCGAAACGCACGGCGAGAGAATCCGGCGCGCTCTCGCCGCGGGGAACGACGAGGGAGGTCTCGAGGACTCCGGTGCGGCGCGGCGCGGCGGAGCCCGCCTCCGGGGCAGCGGGGACAGCCGCGGCAGCGGTCGGGGCGTCGGCGACGAGCGACGCCCCGACCGCTGCGACCGGGCTGGTGGGCGCGGCCGCGAGAAGGCCGAGCAGGGCGAGGAGAGTCAGCGCCGTCTTCATCAACGCAGGGCGGTCGATCGGCTCCAGATCGCGGCGTCGACGCACGCGGCGCTCGCCGTGGTTTCCCAGGGCAGCGGGCCGGGGCTCACGATGCGCGCCTGGGCGTGAGATCCCGCGGCGCTCGCGCCCGGCAGCCGCGGGCCGCCCAGCTGGCAGGACGTGTTGTCGGTAGCGCAGCCGTCCAGGTCGTAGCAGTAACAATAGCCGTTGTGCCCGGGCGAGGCCGGCGTGCAGATCACGCCCAGGAAGAGATGGTACTTGCAATACTCGCAGCTGCTCCCGTCCGCGCATTGCGCGTAGGAGGCTCCGGCGGCGGCGGCGGCGAGAACGCAGAAGCAGATAAGCGTTCTGAGGGCCTTCATCTCGAGCTCCTTTCGTTGTCGAGCCACCGGGCGCGCCTCGACCGTGGAGCGGTCGGCGGCAGGTGGCGTCGCTGGCAAGCCTCCCAGCGATCGGCGGGCGCCGCTATCAAGATCGGCTCGTCTTCGGGCCGGTCGATGCAACTTTCCCCCTCGCCGCCGTATGCGGGAAAATGATGGCACCTGGCCTCGCCGTTCCGGCGGTTCGGTCGCCGCAGCCCGCGAGCGGAGCGGCGCCACGCCGGATCCGCCCGGACGCGGTGAAGACCCGCTGGCTGTTCCAGAGCCCCAGCGTCAGCCTGCATTCCTGGATCTGTCCGCAAGCGAATCAGGCGGCCGGCGAAGAGGGATGCCAGGAGCACTTCGAGATCGCGATCCTCCTCCACGGCGTCTTCCGCTACATCGGGCCGCGCGGGCACGCGATCTGCGATGCGAACTCCGCCCTCTGTTTCAACGCCTTCGAGCCCTACCAGACCAGCCATCCGGCCGGCGCCGGCGACGCGGGATTGAGCCTCGTCGTGGCGCCGGCGGCGCTCGCCGATCTCCTGCAGCGATACGCTCCCCGCGAGCTCGAGCGCCATAGAGCGCGCTTCCCCCGCCTCGCGGTGGCGCTCTCGTCGAAGGCTCAGCTCCTGCTCGCCCTCCTCCGCAAGCGCCTGCTCGCGGCGGGCGAGGTCGACGACTTCGTCGTCGAGGAGACCATGCTCCATCTGCTGAGCCGGCTGTGGAGCGACGGCGCCGGGCCCTCGCCGGCGCCATCGCCGGGCACGCGGCCGCGCCCGCGAGCGGCCGAGGATCGCCGGCAGCGGGTCGACCAGGTCAAGGCGGTCCTCGCGATCGAGTTCCGGAACGCCCTCTCGATCGGCGAGATTGCGCGCCGAGTGGCCGTCTCGCCGCAGCACCTCTGCCGGCTCTTCAAGCTCGAGACCGGGATGGCCCTGCACCGGTACCTCAACCGTCTGCGCCTGCGGGCGGCGCTCGCCGAGCTGCTCGATTCCTCCCGCGACCTCGCCTGGATCGGGCTCGACGCCGGCTTCTCGAGCCACAGCCACTTCACCTCGGCGTACCGGCGGGAGTTCGGCCTCACCCCCTCCGCCACCCGCCGGCTGGCGCGGGAGCGCTGCGGCTCGTGGCCGATCGGCCCCGAGCAGGGCTCGGAGGGCTCCTAATCCGGATCGGGAACGGGGGCGCTGGATGGGGCCTTCACGGACCGCCTCCCGCGGCGCGCGCGACCGCGAAGCGCGCCGGCGCGGCGAGGAAGCGCTCGCGGCAGCCGCTGCCGCAGAAGTAGTAGGTGCGGCCGGCGTGCTCGGCGGTGTGGCGGACCGTCGCGATCTCGACGGTCATGCCGCATATAGGGTCGACGGCCTCCGCCGCGCCCTCGCCCTCGGCCGCTCCGGGCGCCGCCGATCCGACGACCCCGGACGGCGCGGCCCGCCGCCGCTCGACGATCTCGGCGAGGACGGAGAGGGCGATCTCCTCCGGCATCTGCGCCCCGATGGCGATCCCCGCCGGGCTGCGGATCCCGGCCAGCGCCTCGGCGGAGACCCCCTGGCCGAGGAGGAGCCCGCGCATCTGGGCGAAGCGCTTGGCGCTCGCCACGACGCCGAGGTAGGCGGGCGAGAGGGAGAGCGCGCCGCGGATCGCCTCCTCGTCGCCCTCCCCCATCGTGGCGACGACGGCGAAGAGCGAGGCGTGCGGCCGCGCCGCGAGGGGCGCGGGATCGGCGAGCACCTCGTCGGCCTGGGGGAACAGCGACGGCCCGGCGGCTGCGGTCTCGGAAGCCGCCGCGGCGCCGACCGCGGTCACCGAGTAGCCCATCGCCTTCGCCAGCCTGACCAGCGCCCGCGCGGTGGGCGAGGCGCCGAAGACGACGAGGCGGGGCGCGGGCAGGATGGGCTCGAGATAGATCTCCACGCTCCCTCCGCTGTGGCAGGTCATGGGGAAGACCGCGACACCCGGCCGCGTCCACTCCGCGGCGGTCGGATCGGGCGTCAGGGCGAGCAGGCGCGGCTTGCCGTCGAGGAGCGCGCGCTGCGCCTC
>DATBQN010000007.1:0-9270 GCA_036560825.1 Thermoanaerobaculia bacterium | reverse complement strand
CGCGGGCGGCCGGTGCGAAGGGACGTGGAGCGCTAGACGGTCACACGCGTGCCGTCGAGCTTGGTGAAGGTGTAGCCGTGGAAGGTCTCGTTGTAACCGGCGCGCTGGTCGCGGAGGATGCTGATGGCGACCGCTTCGCCGAGGCGCATGGCGTTGTCGGCGTCCGTCCGCCAGTGAACGCCGGCGATGTTCCTCCCTTGCGAGATGTTCGAGGCGAGCTTGTTGAGCTCGCCGCCCACGGTGAGCGCCGGCCCCGCGACGTCGTCGAGCGCCAGGCCGTCGGCGGTCGCCACCTTGGGGTGCGGGATCGCGAAGGTCTCGTCGAACAGCGCTTTCAACACGGTGATGCAGGCGCCGGCGACGGTGGCGTGGCCGGAGCCGTAGGCCGGATGCGTCGGGCTCCCCTCGGGGAAGCACATGGGCAGCAGGTAGGTGCCGGTGTGGGCCTTGACCTCGGCGACCGCGGCGCTGCCGAGGATGTCGCCGTGGAGCGTTCCCGCCGGGTAGCGGCCGGAGGTCTTCTGCACGTGGAGGACGCCGCCGAACGCCTCCGGACGCAGCCGCCGGTGCACGAACCACTTCTGGTACCACTGCGCCTTGAGCGCGCGGCTCGCCACCTCGCACATCAGCGCCTTGATCGCCGGCGCGCCGAAGGTGCCGAAGCCGATCTGGGTCGGGTTGCCGCGGTAGGGGTTGCCCGGGTTCAGCGGGCAGCCGATGCCGCCGCCGGTCGCGGCGTCGGTGGGGTCGGGCGGCTCGAGCAGGATGAGGCAGGCGTTGAAGTAGGCCTGGAAGAGGACGTCGAAGTGCACCCACGAGGCGATGTCGCGGCCGTTGCGCAGGAAGCGGCGCACCGGATCCCACTGGATCGCCCCGTCGTTGGCGGTGCCGTCCTGGACCGCGAGCCAGGCCGAGTAGCTCGTCATGTGGTCGTCGCCGGGCAGCGAGACGCGGCTCTGGCGGACGACGTACTCGGTGCCGAACGGCGTCGGCAGGAGCATGAACTGCGACAGCCAGGGCCCCACGGTGCAGCCCGGGAAGGAGTCGCGGAAGAGGGTCTGCGCAGTGACGTGGCCCGAGCCGTCCTTCGGACCGCGGAAGTCGACGAGGGCGGAGAGCTCGGCGGCCGCGGCGGCCGCGGTCGGGTCGGAGGCATAGTCGTTGAAGTCGACGTCGCGGAGGAGCGACATCCAGTAGAGCTCCGCCGCCTCGCCGGCCTCCTCGGCGCTCGCCAGCGCGGGCGCCGGCGGCTCGGCGAGCGCGTGGGAGTCGGCTCCCTCGAGATCGAAGGCGAGGCCCGATTGGGGATTGGTCAGCTTGGCCGAGCCGCCCAGGACGATGGCGTCGAAGTCGCCCGGGCGGCGGGTCGACAGCGCGCGCAGGAGCGAGCCGTAAGCGGTCGGGTCCACCTCGCCGAAGCTGTTGTGGGGCAGGGCCTTCGAGTAGCTGCCCAGGCGGTTGGCGTAGCGCGCCTCGTCGCCGTTGTCGGGGTGCGCCGGCAGCGGCTGGAAGCGGTTGTTGTCGGCGGCGCTCCGCCTGAACTGCCAGCTGGCGTTGCGGCGTTGGATGCCGGGGCTGGCGGCGGCGTTGCCGGTTACCGCCGCGAGGTCGCCGGCCTCGTCGCCGCCGGCAGGGGCCGCCTCCGCGCCGCGACCGGCGAGCGACAACCCTCCCGTCGCCAACGCCGCGGCGGCGCCGACGCCGCCGAGGAACCGGCGGCGCGAGACTCCTCTCGTCGGCTCGATCTCCTCTCGATCCGTGCTCATGGGAAGCTCCTCCCTCAGGAATGGACGATGGCCCCCGGGCGGAGCGGGTGCCGCCGCTCCGGCGGGGTTCGGATGAGCCCGCAATGTCAGCGCTCACGATGGGCTGATCTCACCCGATGCTAGAGGAAGGAGGGGGTGGAGAGGAAGCGGCAGGGAAAAAAAGGAGGGCCGGGTGAAAAAACGGCCGGGCGCAAGGCCCGGCCGTCGTCGATGAGCGATCGGTCAGAGGGTCAGTAGCCGCCGTGACCGCGGCGCTGGTCCGGCTGGCCCGAGCCGTTCGGGGGCCTGTTGCGCGGGCGCTGCTGTTGCGGCCTCTGCTGGGCCACCTGCTGGCGCTGCGGCCGCTGCTGAGCCGCCTGCTGCTGGCGCTGCGGCCGCTGCTGAGCTACTTGCTGCTGGCGCTGTGGCCGCTGCTGAGCGAACTGCTGACGCGCCGGCCTCTGCTGCTGTGCGAACTGCTGGCGCTGCGCCTGCGGCCGGACCTGCTCCTGGCGCCGGGCGGCCTGCTGCTGCGGCCGGTTCTGTCGCCGCTCGGCCTGCCGCGGCGGAGGCTGCGCATGCTGAGGCCGCTGCGCCTGCTGGCGCCGGCGATCCGCGTTCACCTGCACGCGCTGGCGGTTGCGCTGCGCCTGGCTCCGCGCGGCGACCTGCTGTCGCTGAGCGCGGGCTCGCGTCTGGGCCCGGTTGGCCTGCGTAGCCTGCGCCACGGCGGCGCGGTTGCGCTCCTGACCGCGCACTCGCGCGGCGGTCTGTTGCCGCCCGGCCTGCCGCGCGTTCGCGGCCTGCTGGCGGTTCAGCACCGCCTGGCCGCGCTGGTTGCGCTGCAGCGCGGCGCGGCGGCCGGCGACCGCGGCGGCTTGCGCCTGGAAGCCGCTCCGCACCGCCTGCCGAACCGGCGAGTTCCCGCGCCGAGCCTCGGCCGCGATCCGCTCGGCGGTTCGGGCCTGCCCCGGTGCGTTGACCGCCGGACGGAAGAGCGCCAGGCGGTTACCCTGGATCCGGGCGCGCGGATCGGCGGTCCTCAGGTCGGCGACCTGGAACCGCGGCACCTGCCGCCCGATCACGCGCTGGGCGTTCTCCACCGGCCAGCCGCGGTTGAAGATCCGGTTGTTGACCACCGCATAGCTGGTGATGTTCCGGGTGCGGCCGAAGAACGCCAGGTTGCGATCCGGCGGCAGGCAGAAGCTCGCCACGTTCGCCACCAGGAAGCTCCGCTCCGGAACGAAGACGAAGGCCGTGGGCACGAGGTCGACGCCGACCTGGAATCCGCCGAAGTCTACGCCGTAGCTGGCATCGAAGCCGACGACCGGCGGCAGGGCCCCCCAGCCGACGTAGCCGTCACCCTCCTGCCAGTCGACCCAGGCCGGCCCCCACTCGGTGCCCGGCACCCAGATCCAGCCGTAGTCCGGGTCGTACGACCAACGACCGTAGTGATAGGTCGCCCAGCCGAACGACTCGGCGGAGACCCAGGTCCAGCCATAATCCGTGTAGACCCAGTGGCCGTACTGATAGGGCCGCCAGCGGCTGTACCGCACGCGCGGCACGAAGACGTCGCCGTAGACCGACTGGTGGACCCAGCGCCCATACGGCGCCAGGCTGTTATGGAAGAAGGCGAGGTCCACGGACGTGCGCCCCGAAGGGCCGACGTGGACTCCCGCCGCGAACGAGTCTTGGGCCCTGGCTGCGCCCGCTCCGCAAGCGAGCAGACCCAGCGCGAGCACCGTCGAGACTGCGATTCGTCGTGGGCTCATAGGTCACCTCTCTCCTTTCGTCCGCCGGATGGCTTGCGAGCCGCCCGGCTGAACTTCCCGAGACTCTGTAGAGCGCCCAACAATGGGACGTCCTCGGGCTGCCTGGATAAAAGGCAAGGAGCATGCCACCATTCCAGCAGGAGGCTCGCGCCGAAGCCGCCGCACAGTGTCCTCAACAGAGGACGAACCGTGCACTCCCGAACCCTCGCGCCCGCAACCGGTTTGCATCGGTCTTGCATCAGCGCCGGCGTGGAAATGTCCGAAGGCCGGGGTGAGTTCTAGCCTCTCGACAAGGAGGGACGGCGATGAGCGCGAAGCGAGCCGAGCGTGGCGGGGCGGTCGAGGTTCTGGAACCCTCGGGGCTGGAGCCGGGGATCGGGCTGGCCGAGCGGTACGGCCGGGTCCGCGCCGCCACCGATTGGTTGGCGGCACCTCTCTCCCCGGAGGACGCGACGGTCCAGGCGATGCCGGACGCGAGCCCCGCCAAGTGGCACCTCGCGCACACCACCTGGTTCTTCGAGACCTTCATCCTCGAGCGCGCCCGCGCCGGCTTCCGCGCCTTCCATCCCGACTTCCGCGTCCTCTTCAACTCCTACTACAACTCGCTCGGGGCGCAGCACCCGCGGGCGGAGCGCGGGCTCGTCACCCGTCCCGGCCTGGCGGAGGTGCGCGCCTATCGCGCCCACGTCGACCGCGAGATGAGCGCGCTCCTGGACGGCGGCGATGTCGCCCCCGAGCTCGCGGCGCTGGTCGAGATCGGCCTCCAGCACGAGCAGCAGCATCAGGAGCTGATCCTCACCGATCTCAAATTCCTGCTGTCGCGAAACCCCCTCCGGCCCATCTACCGCGAGCGGCCGGCGGAGCGGCCGGCCCCCGCGGCTCGACCGCTCGCCTGGCGCCGCTTCGAAGGGGGCGTGCGTTCGATCGGCTTCGCCGGTCCCGGCTTCGCCTTCGACAACGAGGGCCCGCGGCACCGCGTCTACCTGGAGCCCTTCGAGCTCGGCTCGCGGCTGGTGACGACGGGCGAGTATCTCGCCTTCATGGCCGACGGCGGCTACCGGCGCCCGGAGCTCTGGCTGGCGGACGGCTGGACCGAGGTCCACGCGCGCGACCTCGCGGCGCCGCTGTATTGGAATCAGGGAGAGCCTGAGAACGGCCGGCCGCGCGCCTTCACGCTCGCGGGCGAGCGTGATCTCGACCCGGCCGAGCCGGTCTGCCACCTGAGCTATTACGAGGCCGATGCCTACGCCCGTTGGGCGGGGGCGCGCCTGCCGACCGAGGCCGAGTGGGAGACCGCCGCGACGGCCGAGCCCGCGGAGATCGCGGGCAACCTCGTGGAGACCGCCCGGCTCCACCCGGCGCCGGCCGCCCCCGAGGCGGACAGGATCGCCCAGCTCTACGGCGACGTCTGGGAGTGGACGGCGAGCCCGTACGTGGCCTATCCCGGCTACCGCCCGCCGGCGGGCGCGCTCGGCGAGTACAACGGCAAGTTCATGTGCAACCAGCTCGTCCTGCGCGGCGGCTCCTGCGCGACGCCCGCGTCGCACATCCGGGCGACCTACCGCAACTTCTTCCCGCCCGCGGCGCGCTGGCAGTTCAGCGGCATCCGCCTGGCGCGGGACGCGAGCTGAGGCCGCACCCGAAGACTCACTCCGCGGCGACGGGCACTGCCGGGCCGAGAGGCGCGAGCGGCGGGTCCCCCGCGTAGAGGACGCGCTCGAGGAACAGACCCGACGGCGGCGCCGTCCACTCGGCGGGGAGCCCGGCGCCCTTGGGCATCTCCCCGGCCAGGAAGGCCGCGAAGGCGCGCGGCTCCAGGCGCCCGCTCCCCACCCGCGCCAGCGCCCCCACCACCCGGCGCACCATCTTCCAGAGGAAGTGCGACGCCGTGAGCCGCACCAGGACGAGGGCGCCGGCGCTCGCCACCTCTGCGCCCTCGACGACGACGATCGTCGATGGCTGCTCGCCCGGCCGCTCGCAGAAGAGCCGGAAGTCGTGGCGGCCCGTGAGCGACGCGGCGGCCGCGCTCATGCGGGCGGTGTCGAGCGGGTCCTTCACCCACCACACGAAGCGCTTGGCGAGGGCGGTGCGGCGGCGGGAGATCTGGTAGAGGTAGCTGCGCGAGACGGCATCGTGGCGGGCATGGAAGGACGCCGCGGCGGGCGCCACGGCGAGCAGATGGATATCGGGAGGCAGCCGCTCGTTGACGCTACGGCGGAACGGCTCGGGCTCGACGGCCCGCGCGAGGCGGAGATGAGCCACCTGCGCGAGCGCGTGCACCCCGGCACCCGTCCGCCCCGAGCCGCCGAGATCCTTGACCTCGCCCGCCGCCTCGCCGATCGCCCGCTTGAGCTCCCCCGCCACCGACCGCGCGTTCTGCTGCTCCTGCCAGCCGCGATAGCGCGTGCCCTCGTACTCGAGCGTCAGGCGGTAGGTGGGCACGGCGCGCATTATGCCGGATGCGCACTGTTTATACTGGCGACCGCCCGCGGCTTCCCATTCACACGAGCCACCTGACCCGACGAGGAGCGTTCGACTGCCGACCCGCCGGTCCAACCTCCGGAGCGGCCCGCTGGCGAGCCCTCGTCCGCTGCGGCGGGCGCGGGCGCTGCCGCGGGACGACTCGACGTGCGGCTGGATCGCGACGCTTCCTGCTCCCCCGCCGGCCCGCCGCCTAGCGGGCGAGGCGCGGGCCGATTGCGCGGTGCTCGGGGCCGGCTTCACCGGCCTCGCCGTGGCTCGGCGTTTGGCGGCCGCGGCGCCGGAGCTCTCGGTCGCCTTGATCGACGCCCAGCGCGCCGGCGAGGGCGCCTCCGGGCGGAGCTCGGGCTTCGTCGTCGCCCTCGCCCACTTCATCGCCCGGCTCGAGTTCGCCACCTCGCGGCGCTACGTGGCGCTCTGCCGCCAGGGGATCGGCGCGCTCCGCGACCTCGTCGTCGAGCGCGGCATCGACTGCGCCTGGGACGAGCGCGGCTGGCTCCATGCCGCGGCCGGCGAGGCCGCGGCGGGCGAGCTGCCGCGCCTGCGCGCCTGGCTCGACCGCCTGGGCGAGCCTTACGAATGGCTGGAGTCGAGCGGTCTCGCGGCAGCGACGGGCACGGAGTTCTATCGTCTGGGCCTGCGGCTTCCGGGGAGCGTCCTCGTGCAGCCGGCCGCGCTCGCCCGCGGCCTCGCCGCGGCGCTGCCGCCGAGCGTCGCGCTCTACGAGGAGTCGCCCGTCCGCGCCATCCGTCGGCTGCCCGCGGGCGGCTTCCGATTGGAGACGGCGAGCGGCGCGCTGAGGGCGGAGCGCCTGTTCATCGCGACCAACGGTTACTCGCCGGCGCTGGGGGTGCTCGCCGACCGCGTCCTGCCGCTCCTCACCTTCGGCGCCCTCACCCGCTCGCTCTCCGGCGAGGAGCAGCGCCGCCTGGGCGGCGAGGGCGAGTGGGGGCTCCTCGCCGAGGACGCCATGGGCTCGACCGTCCGCCGCACCCGCGATCAGCGCATCCTCATCCGCAACACGGTGCGCTACGACCCCGATTTCGCGGTGCCGGCGCGCTGTCTGGCGCGGGTGCGCGACAACCACCGCCGCGCCTTCCTCGCCCGCTTCCCGGCGCTCGCCGAGGTCGCCTTCGAGCACACCTGGGGCGGGGTGATGGGCACCTCGCCCAACCGCGGCCACAGCTTCGGGGAGATCGAGCGGAGCCTCTTCGCCGCCGCCGGCTACACCGGCGCCGGCATCGCCCTGGGGACCGCCGCGGGGGCGCTGCTCGCCGACCTCGCCCTGGGGATCGGCTCCGAGCGGCTCGACGACATGCTGGCGCTCCCCGCGCCCGACCGGCTGCCGCCCCGCCCGTTCCTCGACTGGGGCGCCAGATGGAAGGTGGCGCGGATGAACGCCTCGGCGGGACCGGCGCAGTAGCTCAGGCCGACTTCTTGGCCGGCGCGAGCTCGTCCTCGAACGACTTCTGCCGGATGTCCATGCCGCGGTAGAAGAACTGGGTGTCGATGCGCTTCGGCTCGAACCATTTCTTGACGAACTCGACCACGTTGGCCGGGTCGAAGGGGCGGCAGGAGTAGACGTCGATGCTGATGAAGCGGTTGTTCGCCGAGGTATGGATCTGGATGCCGCTCTCGATGATGGGGATCCAGCCGCTGTAGCCGGGCTTGCCCGGGAAGGTGGTCTCGCAGGTCTTGAAGATGTAGGGCTGGGTCTGCTTGGTCATGCCGAGATGGCGCGTGATCTTGTCGAGGAACTCGTAGCCCCGGTCGAGATCACAACACACCGCCTCGTCGCAGCCGAAGCAGTCGATGATCAATTGGAAACCCCAGGACGGTTGATCCTTGGTGCTCTGGCTACAACACTCCTGCTGGTCCATGATCGCGCTCCGATGGAAGAGGACATCCATGTGTCGAGGCCGCGGGCCGCCATGGCCCGTCAGGCGAAGGTCGCAGCCGGTGCATGGTCCGCTCCCCTACGTCCTAGGTGCGCCAGCGAGCCCGAACCGACCCTTGAATCCATTCACTTTAGCTCTTTAGATCCAAAAGCTTATGCGATCGCCGCGATCGGCGCCGGCGCCGCCTGCTCCGCCGTCGCCGCGGCCTCGCTCGCCGCCGCGAAGTAGGGTCCGCCGAGGCCGCGCAGCCGCTGGCCGCCGGGCAGCCAGGCGGGCCGGTCCTCCCAGCGCGCCTCGGCGAACGGCGTCTCGTACCCCAGGTCGCGCCACAGCCGGCCGGCGAAGCCGGGCATCACCGGCGCCGCCGCGAGGGCCAGGGCCTTCGCCGCCAGCAGCTCGAGCGCCAGGCCGGTGCGCCGCTCCTCGCTGCGCGCCGGGACCTTGCGCCAGTGTGCCTCCGCCTTGCCGAAGCGGCGGGCGGCGCGCACCAGCTCGCCGCAGGCGCGCATCGCCTGCTGCGGCGAGAAGCTGCGCGGCTCGTAGCCCGCCGCCGCCTCGGCGAGCAGCTCCTGGAGGCGGGCGTAGAAGCGCCGGTGATCCTCCATCCAGTCGCCGGTCGCGGGGATCTCGCCGCCGCGCTCCTCGGCCAGCCTGGCGCCGAGCTCGGAGAGCCACGGCTGCCAGGTCCCCGCGAGCTCGCGCTCGACGGTCGCCGCGAGCTCCGCGGCGCTCCACTCCGCCGGCTCCGACTCCGGCCAGGTGGAGGCGAGGTAGAAGCGCACGAGGTCGGCGGGCCGCCCATTCGAGAGGCCGCCCGAGCCGCGGCCCGGCTCGCTCAGCACGAAGGCGGCGGGCGGCCGGATCGCCGGATCGAAGGCGAGGAGCAGCGCCGGCACGGCGAGCCCGTGGAGGAAGAGATCGTCGCCGCCGAAGCAGTCGACCACGGCGAGGCTCTCGTCCGCGGCCGGCGCGCCGCCGACGGCGAGGGCGCGCGCCGCGGCTTCCAGGCAGCCGGAGAGAGAGCGGCCGTCGAAGCCGGCGGCCGGCACCGGGATGCCGCCCCCGGAACGGGTGACCGCGACGTCCGGGAAACCGTCGGCAGAAGCCTCTTCCAGGAAGGCGCGCTGGCGGGCGCCCATGCCGGCCTTCAGGTAGTGCTCGCGGAGCTCGCCGGCGAAGCGGGAGAGCGGGAACCAGAGCTGACCCTCCCTCTCGACCAGCGCCCCCGCGGCGTCGAGGCGCCGGAAGATCTCCTCGGCGCGGCGGCGGATCTCCGGATCGCGCGGGCGGAGGACGCGGTCGGCCTCGATGCTCATCGCCCCCGGCGCGTCGTATCCCGCATCGTCTCCCGCCTCGGCGAGGGCGAGCGACGCG
>DATBQN010000006.1:0-10271 GCA_036560825.1 Thermoanaerobaculia bacterium | reverse complement strand
GCCACGTTGGGCACGTAGCGCAGCGCCTTCGCCGCCTCGAGCACCTGGCGCCGCGTCTCCTCGCGCACCACCCCCTTGCCGTTGAGCACCCGCGAGACGGTGGCCACCGAAACTCCCGCCCGCGCGGCGACGTCGTGGATGGTGGCGGCCGCGGGACCCTGGTGGCGCATCTGGCGAAGGCTGCGAAGGCTGCGCAGTGGCTGCTCCATCCTTCTTGCTTGATCCTGCGATCGATGTAACCGCTTACATTTTGCGTCACGCTACTGCAAACCTCCCGGGCTGTCAACGCCGGAGGCGCCATCAGGACGCGGTCCTCCGCAGCGCCTCGCCGAGGCGCCGGAGCCCCTCCTCGAGGTCGCGGCTGGCGCCGCCGAACCCCAGCCGCACGTGCCGGGGAAGGCCGAAGCAGCTGCCGGGAACGAGGAGCACGCCGTCGTCGACGAGGAGACGGCGGCAGAAGTCGTCCACGTCGGGAACGCCCTCGAGGCGGGGGAAGGCGCAGACGCCGGCGGCGGGCCGCACCCAGCTCGCCCGGCCCTCCTGATCGCTCATCCAGTCCTCGACCCGGCGCCGGTTGCGGGCCGCCTGCTGCAGCCGGGGCGCCAGGAGGACCTCGGCGCTCTCGATGGCCCGCCGGGCCACCAGCTCGACGAGCGGAGAGAGGTGGAGCGTGAGGTAGTCCCGCAGCCGGACGAAGCGCGCCAGCACCTCGGGCGCCGCGATGCACCAGCCGAGGCGGAGCCCGGGCAGGCCGTAGGCCTTCGACAGCGTGCCCATCGAGATCGCCCGCTCGTAGAGGAGGCCGGGGCTCGGCAGCGGCGGCCGCTCGTAGGTGAGCTCGCCGAAGGCCAGGTCCCAGACGAGGTAGGCGCCGACCCGCGCGGCGAGCCGGATCAGCTCCCGCTGCTGCTCGACGGTCACCGTGACGCCGGTCGGGTTGTGGGGGAAGTTGACGACGATCATCCGCGTGCGCGGGCCGATCAGCGCGCCGGCCTCCTCGAGGTCCGGCGCGAAGCCGTGCTCGAAGCGCAGCGGCAGCCGCGCCAGCTTGCAGCCGATCGCGCCGGCGATCGAATGGAGCTGCTGATAGAGCGGATCGAGGACGAGCACCTCGTCGTCGCGCTCCAGCAGGCTGTTCATCACCAGGTAGTTGGCCTCCGTGGCACCGTGCGTCACGATGACCTGGTCGACCTCGCCGGCGGCCCAGCGCCGGGCGATGGCGGCGCGCAGCTCCGGGTTGCCGAGGGTCCGGCTGTCGTGGAAGACCACCTCGTCGAGCTCGCGCTGCGAGATGCCGAGGAGCTCGCGCAGCTCGCCCAGCGAGTAGTCCTCGACGCCGCTGCTGCCGATGTCGATCTCGGCCTCGAAGTAATAGCTGCGCATCCATTCTTCGAGCAGCGCCGGTGGGAGCCGCAGGTCGCTCAAGGCTGTTCTCCTCGCGAGGACATGTGGACGAGGAACTCCGCCGCGTAGCGGCCGGCGCCGTCCCGCACCCACATCTCCTCCGGGCCGGGGAGCATCTCGGTCAGGTGGAGGACCGGCGCCGGGCGGCCGGGGGCGGCGGCGAGCGTGCGGCGCAGGAGCTCGGCCGAGAGCGGCGAGTCGAGGTCGGCGTAGTAGGGCTTGGGATCGGCCACGGTGTGGAGGAAGACGTGGCGCGGCAGATCGTGGGCGCGCCTCCAGCGGGCGACGCGGGCGAAGAGCTCGGCGGCCGCGGCGAGGCCGTCGCCGCCCTCCCGCGGGACCTCGGGCGCCGCGCCCGGCGGGAAGATCCAGCGCCGCCGGAAGAGCACCAGGCGGCCGAGGGTGAAGCGCGGCCAGCGGGTGACGCCGGGCACGTCGAAGCCGGGGAAATGGGCCAGCGGCTGCAGGCCCTGGCGGCCGATCTCGATGAGGAAGGAGATGAAGCCCTCCGGGCTGATGCCGCTGCTGATCACCGGCACCACCTCGGCGCCGCGCGAGAGGGAGCGGAGCACGAAGCGCCGCCCGCCGGCGTCCCAGCGCACCGTGAGGTCGGCGAGGGCGATCGCCGCCGCGCCCGGCGCGGCGCGCTCGCCGGGGAGCTCGATCTCGTGCGCGAGGATCGCCGGCCGCAGGCCGGCGTTGGCGCTGCGGCCGAGGTGGTTGTAGGTGATCTCAGCGACGATCGCTCCGGCCGGCGCCGCCGGCGCGGCGTAGCGCGCCACCTCCCGCACGATGGCGGGCGATGGCTCGCCGTCCTCGCCCAGCAGCCAGGCGAAGCGGGCGAGGGCGATGCCGGCGCCGAAGAAGGCGTTGACGGCGACCCGGTATCGCCCGGCGGCGACCGCGGCGGCGTCGGCGGCGGCGACCTGGAAGAGGACGCCCGCCGCCCACTCGGGCTCGCGCGGCGACGCCCCGGCCCGCGCGAAGAAGCCGTCGTCGAGCGCCACCTCCGCGGCCCCCGAGGCGGCGGCCTCGCGCGCCAGCCCGGCGAGCATCTCGCGCGTGCGCCCGGCCGCCTCGACCGCCCCCGGATCGACGGGCGGCGCCGCGGGAAAGGCGGCGGGGCGCTCCTCGCGCTCGGGCTCGAAGACCCCGTGATAGAGGTCGAGGAGAGGGACGTCCTCGTCGGCCGGGAAGCGCGCCAGGAACCGCCGTCCCCAGTCCTCGCGGAAGACCGGCTGCGGATAGATGGCGCTGAACAGGCGGACGTAGGGTCCGAGCCGGCCGCGCAGCTCGGCGAGGAGGGGCGCCGGAAGGGTGACCTCGAGCCCCGAGGCGGTGTCGACCCGGAACAGCTCGTCGGGGGCGAGCGGCCGGTGGTGCGGCAGGGCTTCGAGGCGCGCCGCGATGCCGTCCATGGCTGCGAGCCGGGCCGGCACCGCGAGCGCCGGCAGCTCGTCGACGGCGCGCTCGATCGCCGCGACCTCGCCCAGCCACGGCGGCGCGCAGCCGGCGGCGGCGGCCGCCGCGGCGAGGTGAGCGAGCGGACGGCGGGCATTGTAGGGCGGCTCGACCTCGGCGATCACGATCCCGGCGCCGGCGAGGCGGACGAGGAACCCGGCGAGCTCCTCGGCCTCGAGGCCGCTCCGCGCGGCGACCGCGGCGAGGAGCTCGGGCGCCGCGAGCGTCCCCCGCGCCGCCTCCTCCAGGAAGAGGTCGAGGATGGGCTGCGCGCGCACCCGCGAGCGCACCTCGTCGTCGTCGTCGCGGCGCGGCGAGGAGGGCCGCCAATAGGTGTAGAACCCGGCCTCCTCCGGGTCGGGCCGCAGGGTGGGGTTGGGGCGCGGCACCACCGCCGGCCAGACGGCGCGGTCGGCGGCGAGGTAGGCGGTCACCTTGCGCGCCTCGGCGATCGAGAGGATGACCTCGCGGCGCGCCTCGCGGTTGTCGCCCGCGACACGCGCCACGGCGCCGAGGTGCGCCAGCGCCACGGCGCAGAAGACCGAGTTGGGGCTCGTCTTGGCGGCGAAGCGGGCGGCGTAGGCGGTCGCCTTGGCGGCGGCGTGGCGCTCGTCGTGGCGCCAGTGCGCCGGGTCCGCCCGCGCAAGGTCGGCGAGGCGGGCGAGGAGGGCGCGGCCGACCAGGCGGATGCCCTCCTGGAAGACCGGCCGGCGGGTGAGCTCGACGAGCGCCCGGCGCGCGCGGACGAGGTCGGCGCGGAAGGCGGCCTCGTAGTCGGCGCGCGCCGCCGCGGCGCGCTCGCGCCCCTCCGCGTGGCGGGCGAGGCCGGCGGCGAGGTCGGGCGCCAGGCGGGGCGCCGCTTCCATGAGGGACCGGGGCGACGGCTCGCGGCGGTTGTGGAGGGCGCGGCGCAGGGCGACGACCGCGAGGCGCGAGCGCGCCGCCTGCGGGTCGTCCGGGCTCCCGGGCGGCGCGGGCTCGCCCGCCGCGGCATAGAGCCGGTCGCCCAGCCGCGCGGCCTCGGCGTCGAGCTCGCTCTCGCGGTCGAGCCAGGCGGCGAGCGCGGCGGCGGCCGCCGGAGCCGCGAGCGCCGCCAGGGTCTCGAACGGCAGGGCGGCGACGCGCAGGAGGACGAGCGGCTCGCCGCTCGCGTCGGGCGCCGGCGTCGAGTCGCGCCGCGGAGGATCGGCGGTCAGACGGGACCGCCTCCGTCCTGCAGCAGCCGGTGCATGTAGAAGCGGAGGATCGCCTCCGGCGTGGGATCGATCCCCAGCCGGTTGGCCGACATGTGGGCGTAGGACCAGGCGAGATAGACGAGGTCCTGCTGGATACGGCCGGCGCCGTGCGCCGCGAGGATGGCCTGGGCGACCGGCCGCGTCGCCTCCTCCCACTCGGCGGCGATCCGCGCCGGCCCGGCGCCGCCCCACAGGATCTCCGGCTCGCGGCTCTGCTCTCCCGTGAAGAGGTCCTGGAGACCGTCCTTGAGCCCCTGGTAGCGCTCCTCGAGGAGGGCGCGATCCTTCTCCTTCCAGGTCCCCATCTCCTCCGTCCACCGATAGCCGTAGGCGTAGAAGGCGAGGCGCTGCTCGCGGTCGAAGCGCAGGAGGTCGGCGAGGCGGTCGGTCATCAGGAGCGAGACCTCGCGGCGGGTCTTGGCGAGCCCGCCGGCGCGGTCGGCCGCCATGAGGTCGAGGCAGGCGAGCGAGTCGTGCAGGAAGAGCTGCTCGGCGAGCGCCATCCCCTCGGGGCCGCCGTAGCGCTCGATCTCGCGGTCGTAGGTGGCGAAGTCGACCTCGTCGACGAGACCCGGCGGCAACGCCGCGAGCTGCCGCTCGACGCGCTCGCGGACGGGCCCGTGGACCCAGCCCGGCTCCCCGAGGACGCGGAAGCGGAGCTGCCAGCTCGGCACGTTGTAGCGGGCGAAGAACAGCGAGTCGAGCTCGGGGGCCCGGCGGAGCTCGCGCGCGACGGGCGTCACCAGCTCGGCGAGGATCTGCTCGTGGCGCTCGCGACCGGCGTAGAGCAGGGTGAAGAGGCACGACGGCGGCGCGGCCCCGGACAATGCAGCAGGCCCAGACCGCGCCGCGCGCGCCACGCCGAGCCTCAGTCCGTGGTCCTGGCGGTGAACAGGCTCGCGGTCGTCGTAACCGAGATCGGGCAGGTGCACCTCGGGCTGGTGGACGACGTGCCGCAGCCCGGGTTGCACCACGCCTCGAGCTCCTGGACCTCGAGGTTCAGGCTCATCGGCTTGGCGGTGGTCTTGGTGTCTTTCATGATGTCCTCCTTGTTGGTCCTCGGCCGCGTCCCGGCGCCGGCGCGTCAGGTCGTGGACCGAGCGGTGAACAGGCTCGCCGTCGTCGTCGGCCTCGGCCGGCAGGTGCAGCGCGGGCTGGTGGTCGACGTGTCGCAGCCTGGGTTGCAGAACTGCTCGATCTCCTGGATCTCGAGATCGAGCGCGACGGGCTTGACAGTCTTGGGATCGCTCATGGTGCGCTCCTCGCTGGGGTGGCTCAGGTGCCGCCCCCCATTAGACGTAGTGCATACGACATGCCCGCAGAGGGACAGCAAGGCGGAATCATCCACCACCGGCAGGCGGGCCGCCAGGCGGGCTGCCTGGCGGCCCCGGGCCACGAAACGAGCCGCGGCTCAGGTCGTGGTCTTGGCGACGAACAGGCTCGTCGTCGTCGAATGGGGGAAGCCCGGACAGGTGCAGGCCGGATTGGTGGACGAGGTCGTGCAGCCCGGATTGCAGTACGACTCGATCTCCAGCACCTCGAGGTCGAGCGCGCCCGTGGGCTTGGCGTGGGCCCTTTCCGACATGGAGACTCCTTTCGCGCCAGAGAGCCGTCCGCGATCCCTCCATCGGGATCGAGGCGGCCCTTCGGAAGAGGGTCCTCCGCCGGGCGGCCCCGCGCGAACGGCCCTCATAGAGCCTTGTGCGTCCTCGAAGCCCGCGGGGGATCTGGCGCTACGGAGCGCAATCGCAGATCAGGCAGGGGCCGCTGTGGTGGCAGGGAGAACAGACATCAACACAGTCGGCGGGACATGGATCGGGGCAGAACGACGGACGCTCGATCGCCCACGGGCTGGCGTGCAGCGCGGCAGGGAGTGCCGCGGGAGTCTCGAGGACCGCGGGATCCCAGGCCGCTGGTACAGGCGAGATCCACTGCAACTGCGCTACGCTCGCCGGCACGGCCGGCGGAGCTATCTTCGATGAGGTCGGCGTTGTCGTGCTGGCAGCTTCGCCGACGAACGGTGCGAGTAGAAGGACGAGAGCAGCGCTGGACAGTAGACCGCGCTTTGCCGGCTTGACCGGCGCAAGGAGGACCGATGAACAAAGGAGCGACACGGACGATCTCACTGCAACTCTTGGTGGCGTTTGTAATGCTGAGCCCGGCTTGGGCGCGGGCTAGCGACACGCCGGAGCCGACCATGGGGCCGGTGGATCCGTACCTCATGGCGGATCGCAACGCCGAGATCGCGTTGGCGCGTAGCGCAGCGCCGCCCTCGATATCGGCCGACGCTACGGTCCTTGTACTGACGCGGCACGGTTTCGAGACGGCGAGTACAGGGAAGAACGGTTTCGTATGCTTGGTGGATCGATCGTGGTCGGGCGGCTTCCACGATCCGGGGTTCTGGACCCCCACGGTGCGGGGGCCGAGTTGCTTCAATCCTCCTGCCGCCCGGTCCATCTTGCCTATCACCTTGAAGAGGACCGAGATGGTGTTGGCTGGACGTTCCAAAGCTGAGATCGCCAGCGCCATCAAGACTGCTCTCGAGAAGAAAGAACTGCCCGCCCTGGAGCCCGGCGCGATGTGCTACATGATGTCGCACGATCAACGCCTTGGCGACGGCTCCGGGCCGTGGGTGCCGCATCTGATGTTTTACGTTCCACAAATGGATACCGCCGCCTGGGGCTCAGACCAGCCTGGCACGCCGGTGTTCTTGAATTCTCAGTTTAACGGCGCTCCCGAACCTGTGACCGTGTTCATGGTGGTAGTTAATAAGTGGTCGGACGGAACACCTCTCAACGTGACCAAACACGAACACTGAGGGTAGGGTGGGTGGTGGAGGGCGGGTGCGACGGGGGCCGGGAGCCGTCTTGCAAGCGCCCGTGGAAACGGCGGACCGGGGGCCGCGGCGGGCGGGGGCAGCGGAGCGCAGCGACGCGGACGGCCCCCGTTGAGTCCGCGGTTTCCATCAGGCGCGGCACCTTCCATAGCCCATGCTTGCGTTGGGTGACTGGGGGCGGCAGGGAGGGGGCGTAGGGTAGACTTCCCGCCGGGCGCCGAATCCGCGCCGGGAGGTCCGCCGCCGTGAAGGCGCGCCCGCGGCTGACGGCCTCGCGGCCGCCGCGCCGGAGGTGAAGCCGGCGGAGAGCCTGGCGCGCAAGCTGGAACGCGCCTCCCGGCTGGGCCACCGCGTGGCCGGGGTCCGCGAGTAGTCCTTCGAGGGCCGCGTCTGGAGAGCTAGGTGGTCTGGGCGCTTTCCGTGAGCAAGAACTCGACAAATTGGTTTCCCAACGTTTCGCGGTCCGCCGGCGTGTGGCGCACGGTGACGTCCGCGGTGCCGAGCGGCCTGCCGACGGAATCCAGCTCATGCCGCAAGGCGGCGATCGGGCCTTGGAACTCGCTGGCGACCTCGGCGGTCGCACCGGAGATCACCGCATCGTATCGGGCGATCTTGGCTTGCTCCTGCAGGATCTCCCGATCGATCTCCGCGACCCGGCCGCCGCCGCCGCTCAAGAAAGCGCTGACCGAAGAGAAGGCGGACGCGAGGACGGACTCCCTGCTCTGCTCCCGCTCCAACCGCGACTTCTCGAGCTGCAGCCGCTGGATGTTCACCTTGGCAACACGTTTGCCGAGCACGTCGAGCCCCGCCCGGCTTTCGAAGGCGCTGTCGCGGGCAGCTACCGTCTCGCGGTAGGTTCTCTCCAGGTCACGGAAGCGCGCGAGCGCCCGATCGTCGCCAACCGAGCGGTCGACGCCGGGGGCCGAGCTCTCCGCGGAGCCGGTGACGACGTTCCCCTTCAGACCGACCACGGTGGCGCTGTAGCCGAGCAGGTTGTCGGAGACGCTCTGCACCAGGCTGGGGTTGAGAAAGCTGAGAAACCCGGCGTCGCCTGCCTTGCAGGAGCTGATCTGGAGGTCCCCAGCATAGCTCTTGGGAAGGTGCCAGGAGGTCTTGAGGTAGGTCGCGACCTCGCTCCCCGCATAACCCTGGATCCTGCCCACGTTCCCGTGGCCCGCCAGGATCACCTTCTCGGCGTCGTCGATGCCGCGCAGGTCGCCGCCGGCGGTCAGCTCGGCGCGCACCGCGCCGGCGTGCGGGCCTTGCGAGCTATCGATCGCGAACTTGTCGACCTGGATTTGATCCTCGACCCTCGCCCCGTCGTTGCGGGGATTCCGCTTGTAGACGGGAATCACGGCGCGCTGGATCGCCTCCGAGCCTGCCAGGTTGTGACCCAACCTGGTCGCTCGAACCATCGAGGTGGCAGCGGAGAGATGCGGCGTGGATTCCGCGCCGAACCGTCCCCGGTCCACGGCAGCGGTCGTGCCTCCTGCCGGGCGAGACACGCGCCGGGAGGCGCTCGGCGCGGTAGGCGGAGCCTTGGGCTTTTCCGGGCGAATTCGTTGCGACGCCATCGCTCCCTCCTACGGCCCCCCAGGTTTGGGCTCCCATCGTCTGGGCGACGGGACGGCTCATCAAAGTCTATAGCGATAGCTTAACTCGGAGCCTCGAGTCGAGCTAGCCCCGTCCGGTCAGCGGCCGGTGCCTCGTTTCGTTAGACTCTCCTGTATCGCGTACCAAGGAGGCCGTGCATGCTCCATCGCATCCTCGCGCTGGTCGGCCACGGAGCGGTCGCGCTCGCGATGGGCGGGCCGATACGGTGAAGGCGCGCCTGCGGCTGCCGGCGGCGCACCCGCCTCCCCGCCGGGTCATCCAGGCGCAGCCCGCGGAGCGCCGGCTCGAGGACTACCTGGCGAAGCGGGAGACGGCCCGCAGCGTGCCGCCCCGCGGCGCCATGGCGATCCAGCCCGGGGCGGGCGAGGCGCTGCAGGCGAAGCCCCTCGCGGCCGGCGCGCCGCAGGCGCAGCCGGCGGAGAGCCTGGCGCGCAAGCTGGAACGCGCCTCCCGGCTGGGCCACCGCGTGGCCGGGGTCCCGCCGGGCGGCGCGCCGCCATCGCCTCGTCGACCACGGCGCCGTTCCTCGCCCAGGCCGACGCCGCGTGCCCGTCCCAGGCCATCACCGCGCCGGGCGCCGCGCAGCCCGGCACGCCGATGCTGCAGTCGCCCGCCGGCACCCCGAAGCCGTTCTGGGCCGTCGGCGGCAACTGCTGGAACCAGTTCAGCTCCTGCCGCATCGCCTGCGGCGGCGACAGCCTGTGCGAGCAGGGATGCGAATGCACCTACTGCGTCTGCGCCCGCCTGCTCTGCCCCGACTACTGCGGCGGCGTCGGCCAGAACTGATGCTCTGAGCGCCGCGCGCTCCGCGCCGGACGCCTCGCTGCTCGCCGGCGCCGCGGGAACGGCGCTCGTAACGCCGCTGGACCTCGGCATGGGAAACGGCCCATGCCGACGGCTCGCTTTGCGGCGTTCGTTGGCCTAAAATCCTCTTCAACCTAACGCGAGCTAACCTCCCGTCGCCGGTCCCCAGCGGACGTCGTCGAGCGACGGGTCCATCGCCCGGCTCCACGGAGCTCGGGCTTCACGCGGCCGCAAAGGAGTGTGCATCATGACGGGAAGCAGACGGAGCGCGGCGCTCGTCGCCGCCTTCCTGGCGGCGCTCGGGCTGGGCTCGCTTCTCCTCGGCGCCGCGCCGCCGGCGAGAGAAGCCGTCCTCGGCTCCAGCATTCCCCAGGACGTGGCGGCGACGGCGCGCCAGGACGACTTCGACAACCACGCGTGGGCCCTGTTCGTGGCGCTCAACTCGCCCTCCGAGCCCGGCAAGACGATCGGCGACGCGCCGCGCGCGCCGCGGCTGTGGGAGACGTTCGTCGACCCCATCGACGTCTTCCAGCAGGGCGGCGTGGCGCGCGCGCTCCCCATGGCCCGCGGGCACGGCGCGGGCCACAAGGTGTTCTATCTGAGCCACTCCGGAACGGGGCTCTTCGCGGCGGGCGCGAGCGGCGGCTCCCAGCCGTTCGAGGCCAGCCACAACCTGCAGGCCGGCTCGAACTGGCCGCTCATCGATCAGCTCGGCAACTATGCGATCTACGAGATCCGGCTCAACCCCAGGATGGCCGACTACATCACGAGCAAAGGCCTCAACACGGCGGCCGGGGTGATGGCCGCCGGCGACCTCGACCTCCCCGCCGGCTCGATCGTGGTCAAGGCCGCCTGGCGGATCTTCCCGCGCTCATGGCCGACGGAGAAGCCGGAGATCCTCGCCCGCTACTACTGGA
>DATBQN010000005.1:0-2261 GCA_036560825.1 Thermoanaerobaculia bacterium | reverse complement strand
AGGTGGCGCAGGCGGAGACGCCGTAGCCCATGAGGAGCTGGTCGGCGGGCAGGCCGGAGAGCTTCGCCGAGGCGCCGGTGGCGACGATCAGGGAGTCGCCCCGGTAGACGGCCTCGTCGGTCCGCACCACGAAGGGGCGCTGGTCGAGGTCGACCTCGACGGCCGCCTGGAACTTGCAGCGGGCGCCGAAGCGGCGGGCCTGCTCGCGCAGGCGGTCCATCAGCTCGGGGCCGAGGATCCCCTCCGGGAAGCCGGGGAAGTTCTCCACCTCGGTGGTGATGGTGAGCTGTCCGCCCGGCTGATTCCCTTCGAGCACGAGGGGCGCCAGATCCGCCCGCGCGGCATAGAGCGCCGCGGTGAGGCCGGCGGGGCCGGAGCCCAGGATGAGCACCCGGCTCGTATGGTCTGCCTGCTCCGCGCTCGACATCGAGATTCGATCCTCCGTCTGGGGACTGTCTGGGGGGTTCGCTGGGGCCGGGAGCGTCCGTCCGGGCGAGGCCTTCCGCGTCGCCGCCAGTATAGCAGCGGGCCGCGGAGGCTCCGGTCTGTTCCGAAAGGGAAACAGCCTTCCCAAGAGAGATAACAGAGGGAAGTTCCGGGATGTTCCGCGGGCGGGAATTCCCTCGCCTATCGGCGACATACAATCCTCGCGGAGGGGCTCCGTTTCGCATGGCGATCAGCGTCTTCGATCTCTTCACCATCGGCATCGGGCCGTCGAGCTCGCATACGGTGGGTCCGATGCGAGCGGCGCGGCGGTTCGCCGAACAGCTGGCGGCGGACGGCGTGCTCGACGGGACCGCGCGGGTGGCGGTCGAGCTCTTCGGCTCGCTCGCGGCGACCGGGCGCGGCCACGGCACCGACCGGGCCATCCTTCTCGGGCTGGAGGGCGAGACGCCGGAGGGGGTCGACCCGGACCGCATGGGCCCGCGGGTCGCGGCGATCCGCGCCGGCGGCGAGCTGGCCCTCCTCGGCCGCCATCCGGTCCGCTTCAACGAGGGCACGGACCTCGTCTTCAACCACCGCGACCTCCTGCCCGCCCACTCGAACGGCATGCGCTTCACCGCCTTCGACGCCCACGGCGCCCAGCTCGAGCAGCGCGTCTACTACTCGGTCGGCGGCGGCTTCGTGGTCAACGAGGGGGCGACCGGCGCCGACCGCGTGGTCGCCGACTCGACCCCGGTCGCCCATCCGTTCCACAGCGGCGAGGAGCTGCTGCAACTCTCGGAGGCGACCGGGCTCGCCATCTGGGAGCTGATGCTCGACAACGAGCGCGCCTGGCGGAGCGACGAGGAGATCCGCTCCGGCCTCCTCCGCATCTGGGCGGCCATGCAGGCCTGCGTCGAGCGCGGCTGCCGGCAGACCGGCGTCCTGCCGGGGGGCTTGAAGGTGCCGCGGCGCGCCCCCGCGCTCCACCAGGACCTGATCGCGCGCGCCGCCAGCGGGGAGGACCCCGACCCACTCATCCTCCTCGACTGGGTGAACCTCTTCGCCCTCGCCGTCAACGAGGAGAACGCGGCGGGCGGGCGCGTCGTCACCGCCCCCACCAACGGCGCGGCGGGGATCATCCCCGCCGTCCTCCACTACTACCGGCGCTTCACCCCGGGCGCCGACGACGAGGGAATCCTGCGCTTCCTCCTCACCGCCGGCGCCATCGGCATCCTCTACAAGGAGAACGCCTCGATCTCCGGCGCTGAGGTGGGCTGCCAGGGCGAGGTCGGCGTCGCCTGCTCGATGGCGGCGGGCGGGCTCGTCGCGGCGCTCGGGGGGACGACCGAGCAGATCGAGAACGCGGCCGAGATCGGCATGGAGCACAACCTCGGCCTGACCTGCGATCCGGTGGGCGGCCTGGTCCAGATCCCCTGCATCGAGAGGAACGCCATGGGCTCGGTCAAGGCGATCAACGCGGCGCGGATCGCCCTCTCGGGCGACGGCTCGCACAAGGTCTCGCTCGACCGCGTCATCAAGACCATGCGCGAGACCGGCGCCGACATGAAGACCAAGTACAAGGAGACCTCCCGCGGCGGCCTCGCGATCAACGTGATCGAGTGCTGAGCCGAGTCCCTCTCCCCTACCAGACCCGGCAGCGCTTCGCCGGCGCCATCGGCGCTCCCGGCTTGCAGGCGAACGCCTGCTGGAACTCCGGGCTGTTCTCCACCGTGCCGTCGACCCGGTAGCGGGCGGGCGAGTGTGAGTTGGTCAGCGCCAGCCGCCGCGCCATCTCCGGACGCATGTCCTCGCACCAGACCTGGGCGAAGCCGAGG
>DATBQN010000004.1:0-42195 GCA_036560825.1 Thermoanaerobaculia bacterium | reverse complement strand
GAGGAGGAGGGCGTAGGCGCCCTCGACGCCGTCCGGCGGCGCCTCCGGCAGCTCCGTTTCCGCCCGCCCCACCGCCTCCAGAGGGTGGATCTGGAGGAGCCGCGCCCCCTGCTCGATGGCGAAGGCGGTCACCCACTCGAGCTCGTGGAGGTTGTGCTGGGTGAGGGTGAAGATGAAGCCGAACGGTATCTCCGCGCCGCGCAGGCCGGCGAGCCGTGAGGCCATCCTGGCGAAGGCCGTGGGATCGGCGCGCATGCGGTCGTGCGAGGAGGGCACCCCGTCGAGGCTGATCGCCAGGAGGTCGAGGCCGGCGAGGGCGGACAGCCGGCGCTCGTCGAGCAGCATGCCGTTGGTGGTGACGGTGGTCACCATGCCCAGCCGGCGGGCGTGCGCGAGCACCTCGGGGAGCGGCCGGTAGAGGAGCGGCTCGCCGCCGGAGAAGCTGGCGACGGCGTACCCTTCCGCCGCCGCGTCGCTCAGCGCGTCCGCGAGGAGCGCGGCCGACAGCTCGCCGCGCTCCTCTGGACCGGAGGATGAGTAGCAGTGCAGACACCGGAGGTTGCAGCGCCGCGTGGGATGGACCTGCAGGATCCGCGAGCCTCGGGTGCACGCCATGGCCGCCCCCTCGCCTAGCGCCGCTCGGCGTCGAACTCGACGATCGCGATGTCCGGGACGGGAACGCCGTACGGGAAGACCCGGATGTTCGGCGCCAGCTGCTCGTTGCGGATGAGCTGGTCGACGAACTTGCCGGCGTTGCCGGAGGACACCTCGAACACCGCCGACACCCGATCCCAGACCGGGGTCCCCCGGTTGATCCAGCGCAGGATCTTGATCTCGTCGAGCTCGTCGATCACCCGGTAGATCCCTTCGAGGTGCTTGCCGTCGCCGGCGCCGTGCATCCGGCGAAGCGCGTCTGAGCCTCGTTCCTTGGCCATTCTGTCGCCTCCGTTCTCAAGTGAGCTGGCCCACGATGAGCAGCTCGGGTTGCGACAGGTAGGCGACGCCGCGGCGCGGTTCGTTACGAGATATCGCAGCGTCAGGGAGGCAGGGCTCTCCCGTTCGCGGCGCGGCCGGCCGCGGGAGAGCTTCGATGGTCTGGATCAGAAGGTCAGCGCGAAGTCGATCAGCCGCTTCTTTTCCCAGTAGACCTTGCCGAGGTAGAGGCCCGGCCCGATCTGGCGGATCTCGTCGCGGATCCAGTGCGCCACGAGAGAGGTGTCGGAGTAGTCGAGGACGATGCACTCCTTGCCGTCCAGCCAGCTCGTCCCCTTGTAGACCTTGGCGAGGATGGCGTTGAAGCCGAGCGGCAGGATGCGGTTCTTGAGCACGCCCTTCTTGGAGTCGAAGGTCTTGCCCTGCCACGCGAAGTGGTTTATGAACGAGGCGATCTCGCCGGTGTAGGTGGTGCCCGGGGCGATGATCGCCGTGCCCTGCGCCTCGCCGTCCGGGATGTCGCCGGCCGGGCTGTCGGTGAACAACTGATCGAGCTGGGCTTGGGACATCTTCAGGAGCTGCGGCACGTCGTAGGCCATGGTCTCGCCTCCTCGGACTCGCCTCTGCTTACGCTTGTCGCGAGTCTAGGGAAATTTGGCGACTTCTGTCAAACACCGAAGAAACTCTGCCGCTAAGACCGTGATAAAATTTCAGCAAACATATTGCCCGGCGAGGAGAGAGACGCTCATGACCCAGAACGTCCCGCGCATCCATCGCATCCCGGCCCTGCTCTGGGGCAGCCTGACCCTGCTCTGCCTGATCGCCCTCGCGGGCTGTCCCCACCCCAAGGAACAGGTCCTCGACGAGGCCATGGCGGTGCAGCGGGACGCGGCGTCGTTCCCCGCCGCGGGCGAGGACTACTTCCACGACATGGACGGCGGCGGCGCGCTGTCGGCCGACGAGATCAAGGGGCGCAACACCTGGATCGTCTGGACGGGGGGGAACGACCGCTTCTGGGACGGCATCTCGGCCACCAGCGTCGGCACCCTCGACTTCCTGAAGACGCTCTCCTCCTACCCCGGGCTCAAGGCCAGCCGCGACAACCGCTGGCAGTACCTCGGCCTCGTCAACGAGCCCTGCTTCGAGAAGGCCACCGGCCCGGACCCCGCCCGTTACGGCCTGTGGCTCGACAAGCGCCGCGCCGACTGCCCGCCCGATCCCTTCGAGAACGAGAAGAATTATCCCGGCGTCGCCACCGGCGCGCGGGGCAAGAACCTGCCGGCGGGCTCCTACTACGGCTGGGCCTCGGGCATCGTCGGCCTGCGCCTCTTCCCCAACCCGGCGTTCGACGAGGCGGCGGCCAAGCGCTGGGACGCCAAGCGCTACTACGACGACCCCACCTACTACTTCTCGAAGGACCTCGTGAAGCCCTACCGGGTCGGCATGTCGTGCGGCTTCTGCCACGTCGGCCCGAACCCGGTGAAGCCCCCCGCCGATCCCGAGAACCCGCGCTGGGAGAACCTGAGCTCGAACGTCGGCGCGCAGTACTTCTGGGTCGACCGCATCTTCAGCTGGGAGTCCGATCCGACGAGCTTCGCCTTCCAGCTCTTCCACACCTCGCGGCCGGGGGCCCTCGACACCTCCCTCATCTCCACCGACTACATCAACAACCCGCGCACCATGAACGCGGTCTACAGCCTCGGCCCGCGCCTGGAGATCGCCAAGCGCTGGGGCAAGGAGACGCTGGCGGGCGGCGGCCTCAACAACGCGCAGTTCAACGACTACGTCAAGTCGGGGCCGCTGACGGCGTTCTTCCAGCCGCCGGCGACCGTCTTCACGCCGCGCGTGCTCAAGGACGGCAGCGACTCGGTGGGCGCCCTCGGAGCCCTCAACCGCGTCTTCCTGAACATCGGCCTCTTCAGCGAGGAGTGGCTGCGGCACTTCAATCCCATGGTGGGCGGCAAGCCGATCTCCCCCATCGAGATCGCCGTGGCGCGCAAGAACTCCACCTACTGGCAGGCAACGGAGGCGCAGACGCCGGCCGTGGCGGCCTTCTTCCTCGCCAGCACCGCGCCGCACCACCTCAAGGACGCCCCCGGCGGCGCGGCGTACCTGACCCAGGACAGCGTCAAGCTCACCCGCGGCAAGGAGGTCTTCGCCGACCGCTGCGCCCGCTGCCACTCGAGCAAGGCCCCGGCGGCGGCGCCGGGCGTCGATCCCGGCGGCTGCGCCGGGCCCGGCTACCTCGACTGCTGGAACCGCTACTGGGCATGGACGAAGACCGACGAGTACAGGCAGAAGATGCGGCAGATCGTCCTCGCCGCCGACTTCCTCGACGGCAACTACCTATCGACCGAGCTGCGCGTGCCGGTGACGCTCCTCGAGACCAACGCCTGCAGCCCGCTGGCGACCAACGCCATCGAGGGCAACATCTGGGACAACTTCTCCTCGCGGACCTACAAGGACCTGCCGAAGGTGGGCACCATCACGGTGCACGACCCCTTCACCGGCGAGCCGCGGCCCTACGAGATGCCGGGCGGCGGCCGCGGCTACACGCGTCCCGCATCGCTGATCAGCCTCTGGTCGACCGCCCCGTTCCTGCAGAACAACAGCGTCGGGAAGTTCAACTGGGAGCCCTCGGTCGCGGCGCGCATGGACTCCTTCCAGAATTCGATCGAGCAGATGCTGTGGCCCGAGAAGCGCGACAAGGACCCCGTCCTCGGCGACAAGGTCCCCGGGCTCATCGACCGCACGACGACCGCCAGCTACCTGCGGGTGGCGGCCGGCTACCTGCCCGCGTTCCTGCGCGGCCAGCGCGAGCTGGCGGAGCGCCTGACCCCGGCGATCCTCGGCGACGGCGGCATCGAGATCGGCCCGATCCCCGCCGGCACGCCGGTCAACCTGCTCACCAACGTCGACGTGCTGCCCGATTCCATGACCCTGAAGGACCGCGCCGAGCACGACCGGCAGATCGTCGACCTGCTGCTCAAGGTCACCCGCGATCTCAAGGCCCTGGGGCCGCACGCGAGCGAGGACAAGGCGCGCCAGGTCTTCGCCAACCTGGCGAAGCCCCTCCTCGCGCTCAGCAAGTGCCCCGACTTCGTGGTCAACCGAGGCCACTACTTCGGCACCTCCCTGTTCAAGGAGGAGCCGGGCCTGAGCGACGACGACAAGCGGGCGCTGATCGAGTTCCTGAAGACGTTCTAGGGTAGAGCCATGCCGAAGGGCGCGAGCTGCCGGGCGCTGCCGGAGCTTCGCCTCACCAGTTCGCCGCCTCGTCGTGGAGCGCGCCGGTGGCCTGGCGGAAGCGCGTGTCGGTCGCCGACTGCGCCGTGGTGCGCGCGTTGAGCGCGGCGAGGGCTTCGACCATGTGCGTCGCCAGGGCCAGCCATTGGGTGTGGGGGAAGCGCTCGTCGGTCAGATTGAGAGCGTTCATGAGCGTCTCCGAGGGGATCATGTTGCGCATCTCGAAGATGGCGCCCTCGCGCTGCCCGGCGGCGGCCCGCGCTCCGCCGGGGCGGACCCCGCCGCCGCCGCCCGGATGGCTGTATTCGCCGCCGCGGGCGCCGGCGGGATCGATGCCCTCGGGGAGGGCGAACTGCCGGAAGCCGCCCAGGTGGGCGGTGACGCCGTCGGCTTGCCCGGAGAGCACGTTGTCGATGAACTGAGTGCACGAGAGGTCGAACGGCGGTGCGGCGCCGGGCGCCAAGTCGTCGGCGGCCTGGTTGAACAGGGCCGATCCACCCGTGCGGCCGGTCTCGGCGAGGATCGCCGCATTGACGACGGCCAGGGCGCCTCCGGCGGTCACCAGGGCCTGCTCCGCCGGGGGCACGAGGTCGTGGAAGAGGACGGCGCCGAGGTCGTTGCGCGACAGCAGGGGAACGATGTTCTTGTCCAGGTTGGGAACGCCGGCCACGTAGAAGTGCCTGCCCATCAGCAGGTACTGGCAGATCAGCGTGAACAGCCCGCGCAGGTGGGTCGGGTTCGCCGCCCAACCGCCGCCGAGAGCCCCCTGCAGGTGGTTGCGGATGATGTTCTGCGCGACCAGCGGAGCGCGCGCCATCTCGGTCACCGAGCGCCGCGGCGGCGGCACGCCCATCCCTCCGGCGGCGCCGGGATCCGAGTGGTGCTTCAGCTCGAAGAGGCTCTGTGGCCGATTGACCACCGCCACCGTGCTCTTGAAGAACGAGGCGATCTGCGCCAGGTCGATGGCCATGGTCGCCTGGAAGCTGGCGTCGGTCGTCTGGGCGGGCTGCGCCGGGTTGCCGACGAAGATGTTCGCGTTGGTCACCGCGTTGACGCCGCCGACGGTGCTGAGCCGGACACGGTTGGTGAAGTGGGCCGTCGAGTTCTCGATCGCCGCCGCCAGGTTCACGGCATCGGTCACCGCGGCGAGGATGTTCGCCTGGCCGGCGGCGTTCTCCGGCTCGAACCCGGGCCCGCCGGGGGTCACCAGCTCGAGGATGGAGGCGTAGCGGTCGGTGCCCATTCCCTCGTGTGGCACGAAGGTTGGATGCGCCGCGCCCCAGGCACCCATGCCGCCGGCGGCAAGCGGCGTTCGGTACTCGCGCTGGAAGTTCGCCGGCGGCGCCGGGTTGGCGAGCCAGAAGGCGCGGTGGGCCGTCACATCCGCATCCAATGCGACCAGCTCGGCGTCCGCCGCGTTGTAGCGCTGCGTGCGGCGCTGGTTGCTGTCCCGGCGGAGGAAGCGGGTCCGGGCATTCGGATTGCGCGCCCGCCAATCGGAGATCTGCGCCAGGATCCCCGCCAGGATGCCCTGCGCGGCGACCGGCTCCCAGTTGCGGTAATAGCCGCGGTACTGCTGGACGAGGTTGTCGATCTGCGCGAACGGACCGTTGTCGGGGAACTGCGCCCGGCCGCGGGGTACGGTCGCAAGGTTCCCCTGCCAGGCGCCCCAAGCGAGATTGCCGAGGGCGGGCCGGAGGTCGGCCCCGGCCGGGGCCGCCGGGCCGGCCACCATCTGGGTCTCGGTCCCCAGCGGCGTGTCGTAGGCGCCGAGCGCGAGGGGACCTCCCCCGGCACCCGCGGCGGGGACCTGGAAGTTGGCCGCGTGGGCCGCGCGCGGCGTGGGAGCGGCCACCGCCGGCCCGTGGTCGACGGTCATCTCCACGTTCGCGCCGCCGGCGGTGCCGAGGGCGGTCTTCTCGGGGATCGGGCGGCCGTCGATGTCGACCAGCGCCAGCATCTCGATCTCGAACCCCAGCCGCCGCTGGAGGACGCCGTCCGCCGGCGGCGTCGCCGGCGCCCAGGCGGCCCCGGCGATCCGATGCCCCAGCCGGGTCGCCCGCTCCATCTTCCTCGCCCGCGCGGGCTCACCTTCCGCCCGCGGGGATGCGGGCGGCCGGACGGGCGGCGAGGCGCTCCGCGCCTCGCCGGCTGGCGCGGGACGGGAGCTCTGAGTTCGCTGGATGCGCATCGACGGTCTCAGGAGCCGGCGCGAGATCGTGACCGAGATCGGGTTTTAGCGAGCCTACGCGAACGCTCCTGGTGGCGCAAGGAGCCGGTGGAATTGACACTGCGGCGCGCTTCGCCTAGCTTTAGCCAACTCGAAATTCTCTTCTCGGACGGAGGACTACGTCGATGCCCTGCGGATGCCGGCTCCCGCGTGGAGTCTTTGCCCTGTCCCTCGGAATCCTCGCCGGCATGCTCGCCGCGGCCGGCGCCGGGGCCAGCGGGTTTTCCGCTCCCGAGCCGGGGGTCAAGGCCATGGGCATGGCCGGGGCCGTCACGGCGCGGGCCGACGACCCCACGGCGGGGTTCTTCAATCCCGGCGCCCTCGTCCTGGTCAAGAAGGGCAAGCTCACCGCCGGCGGCGCCGGCGAGTACCTCAACCAGTCGGCCTACCAGGGGCTGCCGCCCGGCATCGGCGCCGGCACCGCGGGACAGCAGGCGAGGCGGCTGTCCCCCTTCCCCCACGTCTTCGCGTTGAAGGCCCTGGGCCCGAAGCTCAAGGTCGGCGCCGGGGCCTACACGCCGTTTGCGTTCCAGACCGAGTGGTCCGACCCCGACACCTTCGCCGGCCGCGAGCTCACCACCCGCTCCCAGCTGCAGACCTACGACGTCGACGCCAACTTCAGCTATCTCGTCACCCCTAGCTTCGGCATCGGCGCCGGGGTCATCTACCGCAGCTCGAAGCTCTCGATGGGCCGGCGGACGAGCGCCTTCGAGCCCGACGTCGGGCCGGTCGACGTGGGCAGCCTCGCCATCGACACCGACTGGGACAACGGGACCGGCTGGGACGCCGGCTTCCTGCTCAAGCCGAGCAGCGGGCGCTTCTCCCTCGGCGCCTCGTTCCGCAGCGCGATCGACATCACCTATCACGGGGCCGGCACGCTGACGCAGATCGAGACCGGCGACGCGCAGTTCGACGCCCTCAACCGCGCCGCCCTGCCCTACGGCGTCGCCTTGCCGTTGACCAGCGCGATCGCCTTCCCCGCCACCGCCAATCTGGGGATCGGCTTCGCCCCCAGCGAGAAGCTGTGGCTCGAGGTCGACGTCACGCGCACCGCCTGGAGCCGGTTCCAGGGGCTGACCTTCGCCTTCAGCTCCGAGCCGGGCTTCAGCCGCACGGTGCAGCAGGGCCCCTGGAAGGACACCCTCTCCTACCGCCTGGGAGTGCAGCTCGAGATGGCGAAGGGGATCCTGCTGCGGCTGGGTTATGCCCTCGAGCAGACGCCGCAGCCGGACGCCAGCCTGGCGCCGTTCCTGCCCGATGCCGACCGCAGCGTGCTCTGCGCCGGCTTCGGCCGCGACTGGCTCGACGTCGCCTTCCAGTACGTTCTCCCGAAGTCGCGCACCACGCTGACCAACGCCGACGCCCTGAATGGGACCTACTCCGGCAGCACCTATCGACTGGCGGTCTCGATCACCAAGAAATGAAGGCTCACGAGCCGAGGGGCTCGACGATGGCCTCCTGCCCCTCGCGCTGCCGGAACTCCGAGGCGGCGCGCGCCGCCTCGCTGCGGCCGGCGTAGCGGCCGACCCGCACCGTGCGCAGGGCGCTGGGCCCCGCCTCCTCCACCACGTAGGCGTCGTAACCCCGGCTCCTCAGGTCCTCGGCGACGCGCGCCGAGTTCTCCGGCCGGCGGAACGCCCCGACCTGCAGGGAGTAGCGCGCCGGCTGCGCCGCCGGCTCGCTGGCCGGCTGAGCCGGAGCCCGCTCGGCGGGCGCGTCGGCCGCCGCCGCGGCCGGCGTCGAGGCCGAGGCCGAGGCCAGCGCCGCCGCCGGCGGCACAGCCGATCCCGGCTCCGCGACCGCGGAGACCGCCACCGGCTTCGCCGCGGGATCCGGCCATGGAGGCGCGGCCGCCGTCTCGGCGACCGCCGGAGGCGGCCGGAGCGGCAGCGGCCGGGCCGGCGGAGCTGCCGGCGCCGGCAGGCAAGGACAGGCGGGAGCCAGGGAGGCCGCCCGCGGCACCGGCCATGGCCGCGGCGGCGCCTCGAAGCCGCCGCCGCCGGGGGCCCACTCGATACCGATCAGCAGGCCGCCGAAGAAGAGCACCCCGCCGATGGTCAGCTGGTTGGCCACCAGCAGGACGAGTGACTTGCGGTCGAAGACGAAGTTGTACATCCGGGCACCTCGGAGCTAGTTCGCGGCCGGGCTCGACGAGACGTCGGAATCGCCGAGATGGATGACGACGTCCTGGTGGGGGTCCATGCGCAGGCGGTGCGCCCCCGCCGAAGCGTAGTTGGCGAAGACCACCGCCGCCCGCGCCCCGACGTCGAAGGAGACCCGCTCCTCGATCGCCGGCTGCCCGGGCACCAGCTCCCAGTAGCGGGAGACGAGGGACTTCTTGGCCGCGTGGTCGCGCAGGATCTGCTCGCGCTGGGCGAACCACTGCTGGGCGGTCAGGGAGGTCACCTGCTGCAGGAGCTGATCGTCGTAGATCACCAGCAGCTCGAGCTGCACGGGGCTGTTCTGGTTGAGCGCGGGGGCGGTGTAGATCGCGGCGGCGAGCTCGCCGCCGAAGAACGAGCGCGTCGTCCCGCAGCCCGCGGCGACGAGGAGGGCGGCGAGGGCCGCGAGGCGGTGTACCCGGACGGACGTCTTCCCTTGCGTCACGATGCAACTCTCATGCGGCGGTTCGTCGATCGAGCTTTGGCGAACCTTAGCACGAGCCGCCCGCCGCGGCCAACGGCGCGCTTGCTTATTCCAAGGAGAGAAGTTATAAAAGATGCTTCCACGATCGACCGAACGCAGGATGAACCGCCCGACCCCGGGCAGCGGTCTGCCATGACTCCCAAGACGCCGTTCGCCGCCTCGCTGGCGCTCCGCTCCCTCCTCCTCGCCGCCGCCCTTCTCGGCGCCTGCAGCAAGACGAACCCGGTCGAGCCGACGAAGCAGCCCGCGGCCCCCGCCGGGGGCGGCGCGTACTCCATCACCATCACCGCGGCGCCCAACGTGCTGCCCGTCGGCAGCCCCGATCCGGCGGTCATCACGGTGACCGTGACGCGCGTCGCGGACGGCGGAGCGGCGGCGGGCGCCACCGCGGGCCTGAGCACCAGCCTGGGCAGCTTCAGCACCGCCAAGTCGATGACCGTCACCTCGCTGACGCTCGACGCCCACGGGGTCGGCACGGCGAAGCTCTACGCAGGACAGGAGAGCGGCACGGCGACCCTCCTCGCCCAGGTGGAGACCAGCGTCGGCCAGCTCAACCTGCCGATCCGGCAGAGCACGATCTTCATCCAGTCGATCCAGCCGACGCTCGGCACGCCGGCGGGAGGGGACACGGTGAGCATCCAGGGCGGCGGCTTCGTCGCCCCGATGCGCGTCACCTTCGGCAGCGCCGCCTCGCCGAAGGTGACGCTCATCTCCTCCTCTCTCGTCCAGGCGGTGACCCCGCCCTCGTCGCAGCCGGTCGACAGCGTCATGACGGTGAACGTCACCGTGACGAGCGCCATCGACAAGCCCAACCCGCCCTCCGATACTCTGCCGCAGGGGTTCACCTACACGACGGGCGGCCTGCTCTTCCTGAGCAGCGTGTCGCCCAACACCGGGGTGGCGGAGGGGGGAGACACGGTGAGCATCCAGGGCGGCGGCTTCGTCGCCCCGGTGCGCGTCACCTTCGGCGGCGTCGTCGCCCCGCAGGCGACGGTGCTCTCGCCGACCCTCCTCCAGGTGAAGACTCCGCGCTCGCCGCAGGCAGTCCCCGCCAACACCACGCTGACGGTGAGCGTCACCGTGACGGCCGGCATCGACCAGGCGAACCCGGCGTCCGACACCCTGAGCGAGGGGTTCACCTACACCAGCGGCACGACGCCGATCCAGCGGCCGGTGGTCTTCTCCGTGGCGCCGCCGACGGGGCCCAACGCCGGCGGCCAGACGGTGACGATCGCCGGCTCCTTCTTCCCCACCACCGTGGCCAACGCCCAGGTGCTCTTCGGCTTCCAGGGAGCCTCCGGCCAGTTCGACGGCCTCGAGGCGCAGGTCACCGCGGCGTCGGCGCAGCAGAACAGCCTCACGGTGCGGACGCCGGCGGCCTCCGGCCTCGGCCAGTCGCTGCAGAACCAGACGGTGGACGTCCTGGTGCGCAGCCGCGACACCGGCTTCTTCGGCGTCGGCAAGGGCCTCTTCCGCTACGGCGACGACCTCTTCATCCTCGACGTCGAGCCGCGGACGGCCCCGGTCCAGGGGGGGATCAGCGCCACCGTCTCGGGCCGCGGCTTCGGCTCGCCGGTCGAGGTGCGCCTGGCCGGGGCGCTGGCGACCGTCGTCGGGCAGCACCTCTGCCCGACCGACTCCTCGCTGCAGTGCATCGACGTCACCGTGCCGCCGGTCTCGGCCACCAACTGCTCGGCGCCGTCCGGCCCGGTGACCGTCACCAACCTCGGCACCGGACAATCGACGACGAGCAGCGTGACGTTCACCTACTCGGTGGTCAAGCCGCTGCTCAGCGGGGTGACACCCGGATCGGGCCCGGCGGCGGGGATGACGCCGGTGATGCTCACCGGCAGCCTCCCGTTCCCCTCCAACGAGAACCTGCGCGTGCTCTTCGGCGGCGTGCCCGCCACCGGCGTCCAGCCCAACCCGCCGGCCGCCGTCGCGGCCACGACGCCGGCCTTCACCGGCACCTTCGACCAGCAGACCTGCACCACCCCCGGCGGCTCGCCCGGCACCCAGCTCCGCAGCAAGGCGGTGGACGTCGAGCTCCTCGACCTCGACACCGGCTGCTCCGACACGCTCAAGGGCTCCTTCCTCTACCAGCCGGCCGACTCGACCTGCACGCCGGACGCCATCCCCCCGGTGGCGAGCTTCGACTACGAGACGGTCGCGGGACAGCCCCTGGAAATCAAGTTCATCAACCGGTCCACCGGAGGGCAGCCGACGACCCTGACCTGGGATTTCGGCGACGGCACGAGCACCGTATCGCCGACGCTCGATCCCATCTTCCACCTCTACGCCGCGGCGGGCACCTACGTGGTGAAGCTGACGGCGCAGAACGCCTTCGGATCGAGCAGCGCCTCGAAGACCATCACCGTGCCGCTGCCGGTGAGCCCCTAGCCAAGCAGGGAGGGGTTCTAGTCGAGCGGCTTCTTGGCCACCGCCGGGCCGTTCTGCTGCACGACGTGGGTGAGCTCGTGGGCGAGGAGCTCCCGGCCGCTGCCACTCGCCGGGGTGTACTCGCCCCGGCCGAAGAAGATGTCCTGCCCGGTGGTGAAGGCGCGGGCCTGGAGCGCGGCGTTGAGGCCGTGGGCGCGCGCGTCGGCGTGGACGCGGACGCCGCTGAAGTCGGCCCCCATCGCCGGTTCCATCTGCGCGCGGACGCCGGCGTCGAGCGCGCTGCCGCCGGAGCGGGCGCTCTCGATCGAGCGCTCGAGGTCGCCGCCGATCGGACCGCCCTCGGCGCCGGCGGGCGAGCTGGCCTGCACCGCCTCGTCCTCGGCGCTCCGCTGCACGTCGCCCGGCAGGCGCTTGGCCAGGAGTTTGTCCTCCTCCGGCTTGTCAGCCGCCCTTTGGACGGCGCCGGGCAACGGCTTCTTGGCGAGCTTGTCCTTGTCCTCGTCCTTGAGCTCCGGCAGGCGCTGGGCGAGGCCCGGCGCGGCCGCTCCGGCGGGAGCGGGCGACGAGATCTGGTGCATGACATTCTGCGCGACGCGGTCGGCCTCCTGCTCGTAGCTATCCCCCACCGGCCCCAGGGTGAGCTTGGCCTGCACCGTGCCGGCGGCCACGCGCTGCGCGCGATGGCCGAGAAGGGCGGCGCGCTGGAGGCGGGCGCCGGGGGCCTCCGCCGGCTGGACGACCTCGCGCCGCGCCGCGGCCGGTGCCGGCGGGCTCGGGAAAGACGTCTTCGCCGCGGCTCGTTCCATCGTCCTGCGCCGGATGGTGAGCTTGCTCATGGCGGATCTCCTCTTGCGATACGTAGCGTTAGTATATTCCCTTGCGGGCTCGCCGGCGCGCCCAACCCCGCCTCACATCCAGTCCCGCACCTCCGCCTCCGACAGCGTCCGGCCCGATTTGGCGAGCTCGCGGCGGGCGGCGGCCAGCAGGTCGCGCATGGTCACGGTGCGGCCGGCGTCGGCGGCCAGGAAGGCGGCGTGGAGGGCGATGTTGCGGACGTGCCCGCCGGCGACGTTGAGGCGCGCCAGGCGGTCGAAGTCGAGCCCCACGGTGGGCACCGGGGCGGGGAACACCCGGCGCCACAGCTCGCGGCGCTGGGCCGCGTCGGGGAACGGGAACTCGACGATGAAGCGCAGCCGCCGCTTGAAGGCCGAGTCCAGGGCCTCGGGCATGTTGCTGGTGAGGATGGCGAGGCCGCGGTAGCTCTCCATGCGCTGCAGCAGGTAGCTCACCTCCAGGTTGGCGTAGCGGTCGTGGCTGTCCTTGACCTCGCTGCGCTTGCCGAACAGGGCGTCGGCCTCGTCGAAGAGGAGGATCGTGCCGCCGGCCTCGGCGGCGTCGAAGATGCGCTGCAGGTTCTTCTCGGTCTCGCCGATGTACTTGCTCACCACGGACGAGAGGTCGATGCGGTAGAGGTCGAGGCCGAGCTCGGCGGCCAGCACCTCGGCGGCGAGGGTCTTGCCGGTGCCGCTGGCGCCGCCGAAGAGGACGGAGACGCCATGCCCGCGGGCGGTCTTCCGATCGAAGCCCCAGGTGCGGTAGACCAGGCCGCGCCGGCGCACGTGGGCGACGACCTCGCGCAGGATCTGCCGCTGGCCCTCCGGGAGGACGAGATCGTCCCAGGCCGCCCGCGGCTCCAGCCGCTCGGCCAGATCGGCGAGGGCGGGACGGACGCGGGTGCGGCAGGTGTCCCAGAGCGCGGCGCCGAGGGCCTCGGCGCCCTCGCCGTTCGAGCCGCCGCCGGACCATCGACCGGCCGCCTCGAAGTAGGCGCTGCGGATCTCGGCGGCGTGCAGGCTGAAGTGATCGACGAGCGCCTCCACCTGGTCGGCGAGCTGGCCGGCGAGCGCCGCGGCGCCGGGCCCCGCCTGGGGCGGCGCCAGCAGGCGCCGCCACTCGTCGCGCTGCTCGTCGAGTCCGGGCTTCGCGACGTCGATCGAGAGCACCGGCCGGTGCCGCGGCGACAGGCGCCGGCGGCGGGCGACGATGAGCCCGCCGCGCGCCTGGTCGACGAAGCGCCGCAGCGCGGTCTCCTGGGGATCCTCCGGGCGCAGGTCGTCGCCGGCGAGGAGCAGCGCCGCCCGGCTGAGGAGAGCCTCGCGGTGCCACAGGCGCAGCAGGCTGTCGAGCTCGGCGGCGCCGGCCGGCAGGGCCTCGGTGGCCATGGCATAGAGGCGCCAGCCGAGCAGGCCGCAGGCGGCCGTCGCCAGCGCCCACTTGGCCGGCGTGTCGTCGCCGCAGAGCTCCACCACCGGGAAGTCGGGGCCGCCGCGGGTGCGCTCCCAGGTGCGCGCCAGCCGCTCGGCGAGACGCCGGTGGGAGGGCACGAGGTCGCCGCCGTCAGCCACCAGCTCGACCAGGCCCGCCAGCCGCTCGTCCCGGCTGTCGAGGCCCAGCAGGTAGTGGAGGACCCGCTCGTCGATGGCGAGCTCGCTCGCGGTCAGGCTGCCGCCGGGCGCGACGCGCACCAGCTGCCAGTAGCGCAGGGGCGCGTCGGGCAGCAGGGCCCGCCAGCTCGCGCCGGGGAGCGCCGCGAGCGCGAGGCCGAAGGTCGGATACTCGCGGCGCGCGTCGACCTGGGCTCGGCCGCAGAGCGGCGCGAAAGTGGCGTCGAGCTCCATCCCGGCGCAGAGCAGCAGCACGTCGCTCTCGAAGGGGGAGAGGCCGAAGATCTGGCAGAGGGAAGCGAGGGTGGAGTCTCCGCCCGTCGCCGGGAGGTGCGGCGGCACCGGCTGCGCCTCGGGGGGCGGCGGCTGTTCCGGATCGAGGCTCGCATGGCGCTCCAGGGCCGCGCGCACCCGCGCGATGCCGGCGAGGTAGTCGGATGCTGGAGCGGCGTCGTTCGCGACGCCCTCGGACGCGGGCTGCCCTGGGGTGACGCGCATCTTGGATCTCTTGGAAAGCGGAGCTAGTATAGCCCTTCCGCGAATCGGAGATCGCGTTTCGAGCGGCACGCCGTTCGCGCGTCCTGTCGAGCGCCGGCGTCGCCGTACGCGCAGGCGGGCCTCTCCCGGCGAGCGGTCCCGAGGCTCGACAATGGCTTCCAGCACCGACATCCCATTTCTGACCCGCGAGTTCCGCGCCTTCCTCCGCGTGCTCGATCGCATCGAGCGGCAGATCCGTGCGCTCGCCGCCGGCAGCGAGACGGCGGCAGCCCTGTCGGCGGACGCCGCCGAGCTGCCGCGCGACCCCCAGGCCATCCGCGACCGGCTGGCGGCGGCGCTCGGGCGGCACGCCACCGACGCGCTGCGCGATGGTTACGATACCCGCTCGCCGGACTTCCCCCAGGCCCAGTTCCTGATGGCGCGGGTCGCCGACGTCACGCTCGACGGCATCGATTGGTGGGGGCGCGGGATCGCGCCGCCGCTCGCCGCGGACTTCCCGCGGCCGCCGGGAGTCGCCGAGGACGTGCTGCAGCAGATCGACGACCTCCTCGACGCCGAGCCGCCGAGCTCCGCGCTCGCCGAGGTCTACGTCCTCGCCCTCGCCGCCGGCCTGGAGCCCGCCGCCTCCCCGGCGCGCCGGGAGCAGCTCGCGGCCGCCCGCCGCCTGCTCTTCGACCAGGTCGCCCACCACCGGCCCGACCTGCTGCTGCCGGCCGATCCGCGGATCGCGCCCGAGGCTTACTCCCGCCAGCAGCCGCGCGAGCCGGTCGGCTACCTTCCTGATCCGCGCCCCTGGCTCGCCGCCCTGCTGCTCGTCCTCGCCGGGCTGCTGGTCGCCTCGCGCGGCGCCTACGAGCAGGCGACGGCCCCGGTCAGGAAGGCCCTCGAGACGATGGTGGACGCCGGGCTGATCGGCCGATGAAGGATCTGCTGGCGCAGCTCTTCGCCTCGCTGCCCTTCGTCCTCGGGGCGATCCTGCTGCTTCTCGCCCTCTTGCTGCTCGCCCTGGTGGTCCTGCTCGGCCGGGCGCGCGACTCGGCCGAGTACGCCGACTTCGAGGGCGGGGAGCCGCGGGAGGAGGACGGCGGGGGCGAGCCCACCCTCAAGGTCGTGGACTTCCGCGACACGCCGGCGGCGGCGGAGCTGCGCGAGTCGCTCGACCGCACGCTCCGGCTGCTGCGGCAGTACCTCCCCGGGCGCCGCCCGCTCTACGCGCTCCCCTGGTTCCTCAGCCTCGGCCCGGCCGCCGCCGGCAAGACCACTCTCCTCTCCCATTCGACTCTCAAACCGCCCTTCGGCGAGCCCGAGGGGACCTCCACGGCCTGCCAGTGGTGGCTCTTCGACCGCGCCGTGGTGCTCGACGTCGCCGGCGACCTGGTGCTCCGCCTCGACGGCAGGACCTCCGACGGGCCGGCCTGGCGGGCGCTCCTCGACCTGCTGCGGCGCTACCGCACCCACCGGCCTCTCGACGGCGCCCTCCTCTCCGTTCCGTTGACCGACCTCCTCGCCTACGATGCGGCCGACGCCGCGTCCCTGAGCGCCCTCGCCCATCGCGCCGAGCTGCTGCGCAACCGGCTGGAGGAGGCCCGGAAGGCGCTGGGCTTCGAGTTCCCGGTGCATTTCGCGGTGACCCAGTGCGACCGGTTGCCCGGCTTCGCGGACTTCGTCGCCGCGCTGGAGCCGGAGCAGCGCAACCAGATGCTCGGCTGGTCCGTCCCCACCTCGCCCGACGTCCCCTATAGCGATTCGCAGGTGGACGACGCCTTCGAGAGTATCGTCGGCGCCCTCGACCGGCAGCAGCTCCGCGCGCTCCGCGAGGCCCCGCCGCTCGCCGAGCCGCGGGCCTTCCTCGCCCTGCCGGCGGCCTTCGGGGCGCTGCGCGAGGCGCTGCGGATCTACTGGAACCAGATCTTCTCCGGCGGCGAGGCCGAGGAGGCCCTGCCCGTCCGCGGCCTCTACTTCCTCGGCGGCGAGGGGTTCGACCGGGAGGCGCCGCCGCAGCCGTCGCCGGGCTACCGGAGCTTTGGCCCGGCGGCGGCCGGCCAGCACCGGCGGGTCGACTTCGTGGGCGATCTCTGGAGCTACAAGATCCTCTTCGAGTGGAGCCTGGCGCGCCCGCAGGCCGCCGTGGAGCGACGGCGCCGCCGCCGGCAGACGGCCCTCCAGATCGCTCTCGCCGCCGCCCTCGTGGCCGGCCCGCTGATGATCTGGAGCGGGCACCGCACGATGACCGACGCCGCCAACCGCCTGAGCCGCGACTTCCTCCTGCCGGCCCGCGCCGCCCTCGGCCACCGGGACACGGCCGAGTTGCGCGCGAGCGCCATGGGGCTCCTGCCCGTCGCCAATCTCGACGAAGACTACGAGCTGCGCTCGGCCCTCCTCCCCGCCTCCTGGTGGAACCGCTACGCCGGCCGCGTCCGGCAGACCGCCGTCGACGCCTACGGCAAGGTCGTCTTCCCCGCCATCGCTGGCTCGCTCGGCGAGCGGCTGGCGGCGGCCGCGAGCGCGCCGGTGCCGGCCGAGCCCGCGGGGGAGCCGCGCACCCCGGTCTACGACCTGCCGTCGATCCCGCAGTACGGCGAGCTCGACCGGTTCCTGCGCCAGCTCGCCGACATCCAGACCGACGTCCGGCGCTACGACGAGATGGCCTCGACCCGCTGCAACCTGCCGCAGCGGATGCTCGCCGATTTCTCGGCCCTGCTGCGCAGCTTCGAGCCCGGCTTCGCCCTCAACCCGCCGGCGGAGGCCGCCGGCTTCTATACCGGCGTGCTGTGCGACGCCGTCGCGCCGCCCTTCCCCACCGATCCGCCGCTCCAGGCGGAGCTCAAGGGAAAGGTCCTCGCCTGGGAGAGCAGCGTCACCCGCCAGCTCTTCGAGAAGAACGCCCTCGTCCTCGACCTCGACGAGCTGCAGGCGAAGCTCGACGAGCTGGCGCGGACGGCGCCGCCGGCGGCGACCGCGTACCAGGTCTACGGCGCGCTGCTCGCCGACATCCAGCGCACGGCGGCCGATCTGCTGCGGCCACAGCTCACCTGGGCCGGCAAGAGCTTCGCCAGCCTGGAAGCGCCCGGCACCCTCTATCGGAACCTGCTCGACCAGGTCGACGCCAGCCGGTTCCTCGGCTCCAGCCTCGCCGAAACGATGAGCCGGGAGGATGCCAAGGTGTTCGCCGGCCTCCGCGACCGCCTCGCCCACTACTCGACCGCGGCCACCGGGCCGCTGCTCGTCGTCAAGGACGGCCAGGCGCAGCTGAAGCTCGCCGCCAACATCCTCGGCCTGGAGACCGCCCTGCAGGCGCTCCTGACGCGCTATGTCCAGCCCGCGCCCGGCCGCGGGTTCGCCGTCACGCCACCCGGCGGGACCTATCTGAGCTGGAACGACGGAACGCTGCAGCAGGCGGCGGCTCTCTACGCCAGCTACCAGAGCTTCATGAGCGGCAACTTCGCCGCCTTCCCGGGGTTCCAGCAGCTGGTCAGCCAGTCCACCCAGCAGGCGGTGGAGAGCAACGTGCTGACCGGGATCGCCGGCGCCCAGAGCTTCCCTGCCGGACCGCAGCTCTCCACCCGCGCGCTGCGCGAGAGCTTCCTCCAGGCCCAGATCGCCAACCTCGCCCAGGCCGCGACGCCGCTCAACGCCCTCCTCGCCGGCTTCTCGAAGCCGCCGCTCGTCACCGGCTGCGGCGGCTCGCCCAAGCTCGCCTATTGCCAGCTCTCGCGGGCGCTCGCCAACCAGCAGGGCGAGCTCCTCCAGGAGCTCGACGACCTGCGCGGCGAGCTCGGCCTCTACCAGCCGGTGCCGGGCAGCTTCGCCGCCTGGCACGGCGGCGCGGCGGAGAACCTCGCCTGGATGGCCTTCGGCGCCAGCGACGCCGACGGGCTCGGCGCCTACCTGACGAACCAGCGCCGCGTCGTGCAGACCCTGAGCGACCAGTACGCGACGCCCATCCTCGGCACCGTCCCGCTGGGCGCCGACCTGGCGCCGTCCGACGGCAAGAGCTCGACGGCCTCTGCCTCCACCGCCGGCGCCACGGCGACGGCGGGCACCAAGGGCGCGACGAGCGCGACCGGCGCCGGCGCGGCGGCGGAGGGAGACGCCTCGGGGGTCCCCCTGCGGCGCTGGAAGCTCATCCAGAGCGACCTCGGCGACTACAAGAACAAGGCGCCGGGCAACGCGCTGCTGCTGCTCGAGACGTTCATCACCGAGAGCATGGGCAAGGCGACGACGGAGAGCTGCCTCAAGCTGCCGCCGCCGAGCACGCTCTGCTTCTCCACCACGACGCCGCCCGGCCTGGCGTACGGTCAACCCTGCGACCTCTTCCTCGACGACCTGAAAGGGTTGCAGAAGCAGACGGCGGAGCGCTGCCTGCAGCTCAACTACGGGGCGGGCGAGGCCGCCTACGGCAGGGTCAAGATGGCCTTCGATTCGCACCTGCTGGGGAAATACCCCTTCACCGCGGGCACGGAGAGCCCGGCCAGCTCGGCGACCGACAGAGACCTGACCGCCTTCTTCGCCGTCTTCGACGCCGAGAAGGTGCGGCTGACCAACTTCTTTGCCGCCGGCGACCGCAGCAGCGCGACGCAACCCGCCTCCCCGGCTTCGCCCTGGCCGGCCGCCACGTCGAAGAAGGTCCGCGCCTTCCTCGACGACATGGCCAAGGTGCGGAGCTTCTTCGCCCCCTACCTCGACCGCAACGCGGCGCCGGCCGCCGGGGCCGCGAGCGCCGCGCAGCCGGCGGCCGCCAAACCGCCCGACGTCCCCGCCTTCGGCCTGCTGGTGAATTTCCGCCCCCAGCCCGGCAGCGAGCGGCGCGGCAACGAGATCATCGAACGCAGCCTGCAGACCGGCCAGGTCGCCCTCTCCGCCAGCAGCGGGCCGCCGCCGGCCGGCCAGAGCGGCGCCGCCGGGACGCCGCCGCTCTGGCTCTATGGCCAGTCGCTCGCGCTCTCCCTACGCTGGGCGCAGAACGCGCCCACCGTGCCGGCGGCACCGACAGACCCGCTGGCCCGGGTCGACGGCCGGACCGTGACCTACACCTATCCGGCCCCCTGGTCCGTGCTGCGCCTGCTCGCGGCGTCGGCCGGCGCTGCCGGGACCCTGGCCTTCGAGATCCCCGTCGCCGCGGCGCCGGCGCCCGCCGGCACGGAGAGCGGCGGCACGGAGCGCGGCAGCGCCGCGGCGAAGCCCGCTCCGGCGCCGGCGCGGATCTATATCAGCCTCACCCTGACGACCCCCGACGCCGCCCAGACCGTGCTGGCGGTGCCGGCCTTCCCCACCGAGGCGCCGGCCGTCCCGGCGGCGGGCACCTAGGAGAAGGAGCATGCCGGGACCTCCCGTCACCATCGGTGCCATCGTCACCCTCACCCCCGGGGCGGCCGGCCCCCCCGACGCCGGCGTCATCGTCTCCGTCCCGATGACCTTCGTGAGCGCGAGCGGCATGCCGCTCGCGACCGCCGGCGCGAGCTGCCAGATGATCAACTCGCTCTCCGGGGTGCCCTACGTCATCCCCATCCCGCCGCTCGGCGCCAGCACCGGGGTCACGGTCTCAGGGCTCGCCCTGGTGCGCCTGGGAGACAGCATCGTCGTCGGTCCCGGCATCCTGCTCGTCGCCGGCGTGCCCCCCATGCCCACCCTCGTCGACACCTTTCCCCCCTGACCGCGGAGGCCTGCCCGGTGCTGACCGAGACGAGGTTCAAGGAGATCTACGACCAGGCGGAGCGGCTGCGCGCGGTGGGCGGCTACGCCGCCGCCGGGGAGCTGCTGCTCTTCCTCTTCGACCATGGCCGCGACGTGGGCGGGTACGGCGCCGTCCGGCTGTCGTTCGTCCTGCGCGACCTGGCCGAGCTCGCCGATCTCGCGAACCCCCGGCCGGACCCGACGGCGCAGCGCATCCGCCACGGCCTCGAGGCGCGGCGCGACGAGCGCGAGCGCCTGGCGAGCCGCGGCGACGCCGGGTTCACCGAGGTCCAGGAGCTCCTCGCCTTGAACCGCGCCCTCGGGCAGCCGCAGCGCTCGTTCGATCTCTACCAGGGCCTCCAGGCGCCGAGCCGCGAGCACGCGGAGATCGCCGCCGTGCGCAAAGTCCTGGCCGGTCTCATGCTGGAGGAGATCCTCCCCGGCGACGCCGAGAAGATCGCCGAGCAGTTCGCCTACGAGCAGCTGAAGCGCCGGCTCCTCGAGCTCGATCGCGAGGTGGCGACGGAGCTGGCCGCGGCGGCCCCCCAGGAGGGCGAGGCGCGGCGGATCGCGGCGGAGATCAAAGCCTTGTGCGATCCGCATCGGATCGCCGGCGAGAAGGACCTGCCGCGCAGCGAGCAGGAGAAGCGCCGTCTGGCCGAGCTCGCTCGCGACACCGCGGCGCTCCTCGAGCGGCACGCGCTGCTCACCGCGGCGCCCGCCGGCGAGGAGATCAGGGACCGCCTCCCCAGGCTGGCGCGGGAGCTGCGGGAGCTCATCGCCCGCCACGAGATCCGCGCCGACCTCCTGCGCGACGCCGACATCCGCGAGCAGCTGGTGCGGCTGGCGCGCGGGGTGGCGGGGCTCATCGCCGAGAGCCGCATCGCCGAGGACTTCGCGCTCGCCGACGCTCGGCCGCTGGCGGAGATCCAGGATGCCCTGGCGGCGAGGATACGGCACGACGGCCTCCTCGCTTACGAGGCGCTGCTGCGCATCGGCGAGGACGCCGCCGCGGAGCGGACGGGCTCGTGGCTCCTCGCCTTCCGCCAGGACGAGGAGACCTATTCGAGCCTGGTGACGGCCGCCCGCCGGGCGCGCAAGCCGAAGATCGAGAGCCGCCTCCAGGAGGAGGCCCAGCGGCTCCTCATCGGCTGAGCTCGGGCCGCGCCCCTACCCTCCCGGCAGCCGCCGGTGGACGTAGAGCTTGGTGGCCACCCGGCACTCCTCGATCAGGGCGTTGCCGGCGCGCAGCGAGCCCGCCACGTACACGGTCCCGCCGAGGGCCGCGGCGCCCGGCGAGTCGATCGGCTGGTGCAGGGGGGGCTGGGCCTGCCAGCGGTCGATCGCCGGGTCGTAGCCGTCGAAGTCCCGCAGCCAGCCGACCTCCGACTCGCCGCCCACCGCGTAGAGCCTGCCCAGGGCCTCGACCAGCCGCGCGCTCCGCCGCGGGGTCGGCAGGGGCGAGCGGTCGGCGAAGCGGTCCGCCGCCGCGTAGTACTGGCGGTGGGCGTTGGTGAGGCCGCGCCCCCAGCGACCGGCGAGCAGGCGCCGCTCCCCCCCGACGAGGTGGATGCGGTCGGCGATCGTCGCGGCGCCGATCTCGCAGACCCGCTCGGGGAGAGGGCGCCGGCGGCTCCAGGTGTCGGTGACCGGGTCGTAGACCTCGTGGCGGGCGGTGAGGCACTTGCCCGACCAGCTGTCGCGCCGGCCGCCGAGAGCGTGGAGGCGGCCCTGGCAGGCCGCCAGGGCGAAGGCGCTGCGCGCGGTCGGCAGCTTCGCCCGCTCGGTCCAGGCGTCGGTCGCGGGGTCGTACTCGAAGTGGCGTCCGCTCGCGCGCCCCGTCGAATCGAGGCCGCCGGCCACGTAGAGCCTCCCGTTCATGGCCGCGGCTGCCGCGCGCCGCGCCGGGAGTGGATGGTCCCGCCGCCGCAGCCAGAGGCCGGTCTGCGGATCGAACTCCCACAGCACTCCCGACTCGAGGAGGGTCAGGATCCTGCCGCCGAGGGCGGCGCAGAGGAGCGGCCCCGGCGGCCCGCCGGGCATCTCCCGCCGATCCACCCAGCGGGGACTCTCCTGCAGCGGGGTGAGCGTCCAGCCGCTGTGCTCGTAGCCTGGCGGGGGCTCGGCCGCCGGACCGAGGACCGAGCAGCCGTCGGGCACCAGCCCGACGTCGGGGGCGAGCTTCGCCGTGGTGACAGCGCGGTCCACGAGCTGCCGCGTGCCGACGGCGTCGGGGCTGCGCAGCGGTCCGTAGATCTCGCCGAAGCTCGCCCGCCCCTCGCCCGCGACGGCGCCGTACACGGTGAGCTCGGCATGGATGTCGAGCGGTCCCTCCATCCGGTCCCCGGCCTTGCTGACCATGCCGGTGACGTAGGGCTGGAAGATCCGCCGCAGGTCGAGCAGATGGAACCCCTCGGGCTCGTAGGTGAGGAGGGCGAGGGGGGCGCGGTGATGGTCGACGCCGTGGGGCGGCAGCAGCCGCGGCGCGCCCTTGGCGTCGCGCGGCCAGTCGATGTCCTGGGCGAGCGTGCGCGCCGGCATCCACCAGTAGTCGCCGCTCCGGTAGGGCGCGCGCGCTCGCTCGTCGTAGGCGAAGCGGATCTCGATCCCCGCCTCGAGCTCCTGCCAGCTCTCCCCCATGGCGGGCACTACGCCCCAGGCGGTGACGCCCTTGTCCTGATCCCAGACGCGCAGGAACGGATGGCGCTCGGGCGGGACGCCGGCGGCCGGCGGCGGCTCGAGGCCGACCTCCTGCTTCAAGGTGTCGATCCGCTCGACGCGGTGGAGGGGCTCGGCGCCGGCGGCGAGGGCGAGCCGGTCGTCGACGGCCTCGACCCAGCTCCCCGGATCGAGGCCCAGCGCGCCCTGGGGCGTCGCCTGCAGCTTGACCAGCCCGTTGCCGGCGTCGAGCCCGGCGACGGGGAAGACGCGCGCGGCGTTGTTGCGGGACCACTTGAAGGTGGCGATGCGACGCACCCGCAGCTCCTCGACCCGCGGGCTCCTGCCGAGGTCGACGTCCACGGCTACTGATTGGGCCGCTGGATCGACGGCGGTGACGCGGGCGACCGGCCGCGGCTGGTCCTGGGGGCCGGCGCCGTGGCGAAAGACCTCCACCGCCTGCCCGCGCCGCCAGCGGTCGTCCCAGGGGGCGAGGACGAGCCAGGTCTCCGGCGTGGCGCCGGTCGCAGCCGCCAGCCGCTCGACGGCCGCGGTGTGCCCATCGCCGGCATCGTGGATCTCGACCCGGTAGAGAAGGTTGTCGAGCCGCGCGCTCGCGAGCGGGCGGCGGCGGGCGAGGAGCTTGCCCCGCGCTTCCTCCGGCGCGATGAGCCCGGGCCAGGCGGCATGGAGCTCGCGGGAGGTCGGGCGCTCCGCCGCGAGTTGGACCGGCATGGAGCGGACCTGCGCCACCACCTGGTCGCGGAGCGTCGTGTCCGGCCCGCCGAGGGCGACCTCGCGGATCGCCGGGTCTTCGATGGCGGAGACGGAGCGCTCCCAGAGGTCGAGGTAGAAGAGGTGGTGCTCCCGCTCGCGGCCGCGCGGCTGCGGCAGCAGGGCTCCCGGCAGATCGGGCTGGCCGGAGAACGGCACCCGCTCCAGGCTCTCGCCGAGGACGCCGTCGACGTAGTAGCGGCCGGCCTCGATCGCGAGCTCGGCGGGGAGCCATCGCGGCGGGCTCTCGGAGCCCCGGATCAGGGCGTCGTTGCCGTGCGGGCCGCGGTCGGGGATGCGGTCGGCGCCGTCGCCGGCGCCCTCGTCGAGGCGCCACCAGCCCAGCAGGTCGGGCTCGGCGCCGGTCGGCTCGCGCTCGCGCGGGTCGGCCGCCAGCTTCTCCGCGCTCCGGCCGCCGCCCCAGAGCCGCAGACCGCCGAAGAGCCCGACGAGGAAAGGGGCCTCGCGGGACCCCAGGAGGAAGAGCGCCGGCCCCGGCGGCACCGCGACGCCGTTGCCGTCCCGGGCGACGGTCTCGCCGTCCAGCCGGATCGTCGTCTCCTCGCCGCTCCAGCGCACCGCGACGTGGTGGCGGCGGCCGAGGAGATCGGCGCGCGCCGGCGCGGCGAGAGGCGACAGGCCGGGGCGATCGAACAGCAGCTGGCCGGCGGCGATCCGCAGCCCGTAGACCGCCTTGAACCGGGCGTCGCCGGCGCGTCGCACCCAGCAGCCGAAGACCTGCCCCTCGGTCCGCGGCAGCACCCGGATCTCGAAGGCGAAACCGGGTACGGCGTCGGGAGCCCCGGGGGGGACCTCGGGCAGGCGCAGGCCCTCCGCTCCGCCGACGAGGACGAAGTGCTGCTCGAGCCCGAGCTCCAGCCAGCAGCCCTCGGCGACGACGCCGAAGCCGGCGTCGCCGGCGGGGGCGCCGCTCGCGCCCAGCAGGTCCGCCGTCGCAGTCTCGATGCGGTGGGCCAGGATGTCGGCCTGCTCGTTCCAGTCGGAGTCGAGCTGCACGCGCCCCTGCTGCACCCGCACCGCGCTGTAGCGCTTCCTGCGGTCGAACGGAAATCGGCTGAAGTCACCCTGGCGGGTACCGTTCATCGCGCTCCTCGGAGGCCGGCGGTCGGCTCGCGAGGGATCATAGCGGCAGGCGAGATCTCAGGTGACGAAGAAGACACGCGCCGTCATCCCCCAGGGCAGGAACTCTTCACAGACGTCCGGCAGGTTGCCCAACCGATCGGCGCCGCGCAGCCGGTTGTAGACGCCGATCTCGTTGCCGTCCTCGCCGCCCTGGCGCAGCTCGACGCTCGCCGCCGGGCTGAGCTGGGCGTAGGCCGGGTTGCCGAACGCAGTGGAGGTGAAGGCCGGCGTCACCGCGGCGCCGACCCGCGTCGGCCCCTGCGCGCCGCCTCCCTGGCAGCGCTCCTGGGGGGGCGTCCGCGAGCCCGCGGGAACGTGCGAGAAGCGGACCTCCCCGTCGCTCACCAGCGTCGCCCGCACCGGAGCGGCGAAGAGGACATCCACGGCGCGCGCGAGCTCGCCGACCGCGACCTCGCCCAGCACCGTGCAGCGGGCGAGGTCCGCGGCCGTCCGCGAGCCGTCGATCGCCCGCGCGCCCGCGGCGTCGACGATGCAGTCGGCGAGGCGCAGATCGACCAGGCGCCGGCCGAGGTCGAGAGGGCCGAGGATGCACCGCCTGGCGTCGACCACGACCCGTTCCGGGATCGAACCCTGCCCGGCGAGCTCGCCCGCCCCATCCCGCTCGGCGCCGAAGGCGACGGCCGGGGAGGCGGATCGGCCGGGGTAGGGGGCCGCCACCGTGCAGTGCTCCAGGAACAGCAGGGCGCTCCCTTGGATGGTGATCCCGCCCTCGATCCACAGGCCGTTGACGCGCAGCTCGTTCTGCCTCGCCGACTGCGCCGACGGGGTGGCCTGCCGCCACGCTGCATCCATCACCGGCGGCGGCTGGCCGGCGACCGCGAGGCCGCCGCGCAGGCATGGGCGGCAGCCGTCGGCCGCCTCGATGGCGAGCCAGCGGTCCTTCAGGCCGATCCGCAGGGACCCCGCGTAGGTGGCGCTGTCGCAGATGCGGATAATGCCGCTCTGCGGCGCCGTGCCGGCGCGACGGCTCGACGGGATGGGCAGGGAGCGGCCGCTGTTCCACGCCTCCAGGGCCGCGGCGAGCGACGAGAAATAGCTCAGCCGGGACTCGGGGTCATAGCGCGGCTCGCAGTCCTCGGCCACGATGGCCCGCCAGCTCACGCCGCGGGCGTGGCGCAGGCTCTCGGCGCGCGAGTACGCGCCGCCCCCGAGGTCCATGGCGGCGCCATGGCTGTAGGCCACGCGCACGCGTCGCGCGGTCGTCCCTCCCGGCAGGAGGAAGCGGCCGAGCACCGGGTCGACGAAGGCGCGGACCGTCGCCTGTCGAGGCGCCGGGATGGTGCGGACGGCGGCGGGCTCCCAGGCGGAGAGGTCGGCGATCGCCAGCGCCTCCGGCGGCAGGAGCTGGAGCTCGCCGCCGTCCTCGGCGACCAGGATCTGGAAGACCGCGTCGCTCCCCAGGTAGTCGCTCGCCGGCACCCTGCCGACGGCGAGCGACTCGATCTCGTCGGCGAGGGCGAGGCGGCGGAGCGGCCCCGGCAGGTGCCGCTCGGTGCTCGCGAAAACCGGCTCTCCGGCGGTCGCGGGGGCGTTGAACAGAGGGGCGTCGAGGCCGTAGGGGTGGAACGCGTAGCGGCGCATGCCGCCGCTCTCCCCGCCGGCCTCGGCTCCGAGATCCCCCCCGAGCTCAGCCGGCACCGCCCCGGTCACCGGATAGCTCTCCAGACGCCAGAAGGCGAGCCCGAGCTGGAGCAGCTGGAAGCCGCCGGCGTCGCCCAGGGGCGGGTTCTCCGCCGTGGACGGCTTGAAGTCCGCGGTATGGGGAAGGACGTTGAACGGGCCGCCCAGGAGCTCCAGATCGGCCGCTCGCCGCAGGTCCACGGTGCCGGCGGCGGCGGCCTCGTCCAGGCATGGGCTCGCCGCCGTCCGCCGCCCGTACTCGACGACCCGGCACGGCCACCCCGTGGCGTCGCGCGCCGCTCGCTCCAGGGCGGCGGGGGTGCCCTTGGCGCGGCGGTAGGCGAGGGCGTTGGCGACCCGCGCGCGGGCGGTGGGGAGCAGCCGGCGCGAGCTCTCCAGCCCGCGCACGCCGACCAGGTCGCCGAGGTAGGGCACCATCCAGTCCGCACAGGTCTCGATGAACCATGCGCGGTAGAGATCGTCGACGTCGTCGCGGACGACCTGGAAGGGGAGCTCCAGGGCCTCCATGACGGCCTTCAGGGGCTCGTCCGCCCCGGCGGCGTCGCGGTAGCGGACGTACGCCGGCAGCAGGTCGTAGAGGCGGGGTCCGGGGCGGCTCATGACGCACGTCCCGGCGAGACGTCGTCCGGCTGCAGATTGACCGGCAGGAGGTCGACGTCGCCGATGATCACCAGCTCCGCCGCGCGGAGCTGGCGCGACTCGGGGTCCCAGGCGGGCGGCCGCGCCCGCCGCTCGCGGCAGCCGGCCTCTCCATCCTCCTCCATCCCCGGCCAGGTCATGCGGTCGAAGTCGACCGCCCGCACTCCGGGCACCCCTTGCATGGCGCTGATCACGGCCTCGGCGTTGATACCGCCGCCGAAGCCGCTGGCGTCGAAGCCGAAGCGGTCGGCGAGGGCCTGCCGCACCCGCCGGGCGACGCCGCCCCATTCGGCGGCGGTGGCGCCGCCCGCGAGCTTGATCCTGGCGGCGACGGCGACCGCCACGCGGCGGTAGCCCTGGACGAAGACCGGCGAGGGGTGGCCGCGGGCCGCCTCGATGCCGGCGCGCAGCTCGCCCAGCAGGCCGTCGTCCGCCGCGCCGCCGCCTTCGGGCGCGACGGTGATCTGCACCGCGGGGCTGCCGGCGACGACCAGCCCCCAGGCCTCTGCCTTGGCGACGCCCGGGAAGTCCCGGGCGTAGTCCCCGTAGTCGCGGAGCGAGACGATGCGCCCGAACAGGCGGACCTGGCGCGGCGCGCTGCGGCGGATCTCGTCCGCGCTCTCCGGCGGGGCGCCGCTGGTGCTCGGCAGCGGGTTGGCGACCGCGTCGAGACCGAGCGGGCGGGTGGCGAGGAGGCTCAACCCGCCGGGCGGCACCCGCCGGGACGACATCCCGGTCCGGTAGGTCGCCGTCACGTTGGCCGGCCCCGTCGGCAGGCGGGCCCCCGACCTGCCGTCGCCGAAGATCACCGTCGCCCGTCCCTCCTGGTCCAGCCGCAGGCGGTAGGCATGGCTCTCGCCGGTCTCGCCGGAGAGCGCGCCGACCTCCCTCCAGCGCTCGCCCTGGACCTTGACCTGGAGGTCGGAGCGGGGGAAGCCAGCGCCGAGCAGGAAGGCCGGGGGCTGGGCGAGGGTGAACGCCTGGTTGGCCTCGGTGGCGTCGCCGTCGCCGAGCACCTCGCCCTGCACCGTGACGCCTTCGCAGGCGGTCACCACGTTGCAGTGGATCTGCAGGGTGGAGGCGTCGAGGGCGAGCAGCCGGCCGGCCTCGCCGCCGGGGATGCGCACGACCTCGACCTCGGCCGCATCGCCGCTGCCGGGGACGCTCTCGGAGGTGGAGGTCTCGAGGTACTGCGCCAGCTCGCCGGCGAGGAGCGAGCGGCCGACGGTCATGGGGACGAGGTCGACGTGGATGGTCAAGCGGCCCGCGGGGGTGCCGGCGGCGTTTCCGAGGGCGAAGACCCGCTGGATCGCCTGCCGGGAGTGCGGCCCCGTGGTCAGGGTGGCGAGCATCTCATCGAGCTCGCCGGCCCGCATCGGCGCCGAGAGGTCGGGTCGCGCGGTGGCGGGGTTGCCATCGATCCAGATGCGGACGCCGACCTCGGCGGCGCCGTCGAGCGCGGCGAGCTCGTCGCGCAGGGTGCGCAGGGCCGAGAGCAGGCTGCCGCCCTCCTCGTCCGACTCGACGGCGAGGTGCCGCGGCAGCGTCTTGCCGACGACGACGACCTTCCTGCCTTCGTCGCCGATCGCGAGCAGCGCCGCCCGCAGTATGCCGATCGCGACGGGCACCGCGGTGACGATGCGCGGCGCGAGCGGCAGCGGCTCGCTGTGCACGTAGGCGCGGGTGTCGCGCAGGTCGAGCGTGGCCAGCCGCGCCGTGGGGTCGTCGACCTCGATGCGCGTCACGTTGGCGACCAGATGGAAGTCGCGGCGCTGGACGGTCGATACCTTGCGGGCTTCGAAGATCTCAACCGCGGCGGGATCCACCGTGCTGCCCGGGCGCAGGGCGATCCAGCCCCCGGCGACGACGCCCGGCACGACGCTGTCGAGATCGACCATGCCCGGCCTCAGCCGGAAGCCCGGCCACTCGCCGGCGAAGCCGGTCAGGGGGGTCGCCGCCGCGACCGAGCGGCCATCGCGGCCGACGGCCAGGGCGCCGACCGGGCCGGGCGCGCCCGGGTCGCTCCGGGTCCAGCTCTCGCCATGGTCGAGCGAGGTCCAGACGGTCTCGGCCGTGCCGGCGTATAGCCGGGTGACCCGGACGATGGGATCGTCGAGGACCGCCAGGGCGAGCACCGCGAGGTCCTCGCCCGCCGGCACGGCCCCGGCGAAGCCCTTCTCGGCCCGCTGCCAGCGCTCCCCGCCGTCGGTCGAGCGAAAGAGGCCGCGGGAGGTGGCGGCGACGAGATAGAGGGCGTGCCGCCGGCGGTCCCGGTAGGCGACCAGGGACTGGACGCCAGTCGCGCTCACGCCGGAGAAGGGATCGGTCGCCGGTAACCCCCGGTTGGCGGGGCGCCAGCGGCGGCCGCCGTCCGTCGACTTGAAGACGCCGCGGGCGGTGCCGATGAAGAGGAGCCCGTCGTCGGGCGCGGCGGCGACGGCGCCGACGGGGAGATCGGTCGCGCCGGTCGTCGAGTCGGTCCCCGGCAGGCCCCGGTTGGCGGGCCGCCAGCTCCGGCCGGAGTTGCGCGAGGCGTAGAGGCCGCTGTCGGTGCCGGCGAAGAGCGCCGCCTGCGCCCCCCACGGCGCCACGGCGAGCGCGCGCACGGTGGTCGAGGGGAGCGGGCCGGGCGGCGGCCGGAGATGCGGCAGCCAGCGCCGGCGCGAGGCGCCGAGCTGCGCGCCGCCGTTGGCGGGCTCCCAGATCTCGCCGTGGTCGGTCGAGCGATAGACGCCGCCCGCCGAGGTGCCGGCGTAGAGCGTCCCCTCGGCGCCCACCGCCAGGGCCTGGACGTCGGCCTGCAGCAGGCCGCGGCGGGCCGGCTTCCAGTTGCGGCCGCCGTCGGAGGAGCGCAGGACGCCGTCGGCGGCGGTGCCGGCGAAGAGGTCGCCGCCGTCGTCGATCGCCAGGCAGCGCACCGCCGACGCCACCGGCAAGCCCTGGTTCGCCGGCCGCCGCCAGCCGGCGGCATCCTGTACCAGCACGCCACCGCCGAGGACCTGGGCCTGCCGGCGCACCTCCGGCGGCAGATCCTGCCAGCGAGGGGCGTTGTAGCCGAAGAGGCCGGTCTGCTGGCGCAGAGCGAGCACCTCGAGATCGCCGATCGACGCCGCGGGGAGATCGGGAGCGAGGGGGCCCGCCCAGGCGATCTCGGTCGCCGGGGGATCGCCGGGCTCGATCCGCACCCGCGTGACGATGCGGAACCAGTGGCTCCGGCGCTCCGCCAGCGTGCCCGAGATGAGGATGCCCTGGCCCGCCGTCAGGCCGCTCGCCGTCCCCTGGAGCGCGAGCGAGGTGCCGCCGCCCTCGAGGGTCGGCGGGACCTCCCGCCGCGAGGCGGTGGGGCGCAGCAGGTTCCACGCCGCCCGCGCCCGCAGGCGCTCGACGGTCTCGAAGACCTGCGGCTCGCTGCCGGGGGGCGGCACGCTGCGGACGACGAGGCCCGCCGGCAGCTCCAGGTCCTGGGGCAGGCCCTGGACCTCGGCGATGCGTATCGCCAGGTCAGCGCTGCCGCCGACCCCCGGACGGCGGCGATAGCCGATCATCTGCGCCAGCTCGTGGACCGAGCGGTCCTCGACCGCCGTGCGCAGGTATCCCTCCTGGAGGATCCTCTCCTGGTAGAAGGTGAGGACGTCGGCGACCGTCGCCCAGGACTTCACCAGGCCGGTGAGCCAGTGGTCCGGACCGCCGAGGTTGATGCGGATGGGCCGGGCGCGGGACCCGTCGACCTCGGCCGGCCCGCGGGTCCCCTGGAGCGCCAGCACCAGCCGGTCGAGCATGGCGCGGGTGAACGACTCGAAGGTGCCGGCGCGGTAGTCGAGAGACGGCCGGCCCGGCGGGTTGGCCCTCGCCGGCAGCGGCGGCGCAGGGGCCGGCCCGCCGCCAATGCCGCGATCGCCGCTGCCGGGGCCGGCGCTCATCGGCTCTCCTCGATCACCACCCGCAGGGTGCCCTGCTGGGGCGCGGCGGGCAGGTTGTCGAGACGGACGATCTCCAGGGGGCCGATGGCGATGTAGCCCGCGGCGAGCTCTCCGGCGGCGGGCTGGCCCCAGCGCTGGAAGACGTCCACCCGGACGTCGGCGACCCCGGGGATGGACATCACCGCGGCCGTCAGCCCGCTGAGGTAGAACCACTGCCCGAAGGAGAACTGCTCGGGGGTGAAGAGCTCGCCGCCGGGGGCGGCCAGCCGGCCGAAGAACTCGGCGTACAGCGCGTCCTCGCGGACGCCCGGCTGGGCGAAGACGGTGATCTCGATGTCCAGGGGGACGAAGTACGGCTCGCGGATCGCGAGGTCGAAGCCGGCCATCAGGCAGGGCGCGAGGAAGCTGCGCAGCCGGTCCTCGAACGCCGGATCGGTGCGCAGCCCTCCCCGGCGCTGTACGTAGAGGAGCACCAGGGTCGAGCTGCCGGTCCAGCGCCGGCGGGCCACCGCCCGGCGGACCTCCGGGTGGCGCTCGGCCATCGCCGCGCAGTCCTCGACCGTGACGCAGCGGCGCTCCGCCGCCGCGTCGCGGAGGCGCTCCGGCGCGTAGATCTGGGCGTGCTCGGCCGCCTCGGCCTGGGTGCCGCCGGCCCCGGCCATGTGGTTTCTCGCCCCGAGGACGGCGAGCCCCCCCGCCGCCAGGTCCAGCGCCTGCCCCGGCGAGAGCACCACGTGCTGCAGCGCGTGGGCGCCGATGTTGCCGTGCGGCCCGTTGCCGATGCGATAGCGGGCCACGAAGCGGGCGCCGGCGGGCGGCCGGCGGCCGGTCTGGCCGTCGCCGAAGCGCAGGTTGGCCTGCCCGCGGTCGTCGATCTCCACCACGAAATCGCGGGCGAACCGGCCGCTGTTGAGCAGGTCGTGGCGCGGGCGCCAGCGGGGCCGCCGCCGAGCGATCGCCTCGGCGGCGGTCTCGGCCGGGGCGTACGGCGGCAGCTCGAAGAGCTCGAGATCGGGGAGCGCCGCCTCGGCCGACTGCTCGACGGCCCAGGCCGCCGGCTTCCCCACCGCCGCCGCGGCGTCGAACGGCTGGCGGAATGTCAGGCCGGTGCGAGGCAGCAGGGGCCGATAGCTCTCCCCGGCCGGCACCGTGGCGAGGAGGTCCTCGACAACCAGCCCGTGGTCCGCCAGCGCGAGGTTGCCGCGCACCACGCTCAGCCCTTCCTGGCGCACCCTGCCGACCATCCTGGCGATGGGGAAGTCCACCCGCAGGGCGTCGCCCTGGTGCCAGGCGATCTCGGTGATCTCGGCGCCGGTGAGCTCGTCGCGGGAGAGGACCGGCGCGCGGTCCAGTCGCAGGGCCTGGCGCTCGCGGGGATCCGGCGTCGCGCCCGTGTCCAGGTCGTAGCCCAGGCGCTTCTCGACGAGCAGCACGTCGCCGGCCTGCAGCCGGTCGTAGTGCCCCGCCAGCGCCGCCGACGTGGCGCCGCGGGGCAGCGTGTAGTCCGCCGCTCCCCAGCTGTAGATCAGGAGCTCCTCGTGCTCGGGGTGGAGCGCCGCCGGGGCGAGGGTCTGGAACACCATGGCGCCCTCCTCGAGCGCCCGCCGGTACTCCTTCGAGGCGGGATCGACGCAACCGGGGACGCGCTGCGACGAGGTGAGCAGCCGCGTGCCCGCCGGCAGGGAAGCGGGCCGGGCCGGCCGCGGCCCGGCGGCGCCGGCGACCTTGATCTGCACCCAGACGCGGGCGTTGGTCCCCTCGCGCAGGCGGAAGTCCAGCAGCCGCGTGTGCCGGCGCACCGAGATCCTATGTCGCGCCGTCTCCAGATAGGCCTCGGAGGCGGCGGCATCCTGGTGGTAGCTCAGATAGTCCGCCGCGTAGGCCAGGACCTCGATCAGGGTGACGCCCAGGTCCGAAGGGTTGCGCTCGCGCCAGTCGGGAACGTAGAAGGCCATGCGCTCCAGCATCAACTGGCGGAAGCTCTCGTAGTCCTTGGCCAGGTAGTCGATGTCGTTGGCCGGCGGCGGCGCGGCCGCGCGATGCTGGAAGGAGACCATGCGCGCCGCCGGCCCGGCGAGCTGGAAGCTCAGCGGCGCGGCGGCGAAGAGAGGGTCGACGTCGCCCCGCTCCACGAGCTGCAGGAGGTGGCCCGGAGGGTCGTGCGGGGAGCTCTCCTCGGCGTCCGTCCTCACCAGGGCCGTCAAGACCTCCGGATCGGGGTCGGCGAGGATCTCCCGCACCTCGACGTGAGGAGCGGGGGCGCCGTCGAGCAGGATCCGCACTTGGGCTGCCGTCAACGCTTCCGGGACAGGGCGCTTGCCGCTCCCCGGCGGCGCCGGCACGAAGTGCAGCCGCAGCCGCCAGAGCCGGCCGTCCGCGACGTTCACGGGGACGGCGTCGATGGTGACGAAGTCGAGCCCCTTCCAAACGGGGTTTTCCATCAGCACCTTGCGGCGCTGGTCGCGGAGCTGGCTGGGCAGGCTGGCGGCGATCACGGCAGGCTCCGCTGGAGGCTCGGCGGCGGCTCGAAGGTGACCGCCCGCACGATCTGGTCGCGGAGCAGGACGTAGGCGAGATGGATGCGCAGCGCCCCCGCGCGGGCCTCGACCTCGACCTTGCGCACCGTGAGCACGTCCCCCAGCCACTTCTGGAGCGCGCCGCGCACCAGGTACTCGGTGGCGCTGGCGACGACCTCCGTATCGGGACCGAAGATGAGCTGCAGGAGCCCGCACCCGAAGTCGGGGCGGTTGACCCGCTCGCCGGGGGCGGTGAACAGCACCAGCTCGATCATCTGCTCGACGTGCTGCTCGTACTCGGGGTCGGCGAGCCGCCCGTAGCTGTTGACGGCCAGGGGGAAGCCCACCTCGACCGCGCGCCTGTCTCGCAAAGGGGGCACCGGCATCTCCTCGCGTCGCGTCTCTCGCGCCGGCCTCTAAGCCGGCATGAAGCTGATCGACGCCCCGCCGAGCGACAGCGAGCTGGCGCCCGACACCGAGGTCGAGGCGAGCGACGAAAGCGTGGCGCCGCCTTGGCCGGAGAGCGTCAACGACCCCGTCGAGGCCTGGACCGTGGCGCTCGCTCCGCCCAGGGTCGCCGAGTTGGTGGCGGAGGCGCTCAGGTTGTTGTTGGCGGTGAGCGAGCAGTTGTTGCCGGTCAGGGAGGCGTCGTCCTTCGCCGTCGCGGTGATCTTGCCGGTGGCGTCGATCGTGACGTCGCCCCCTGCCGTCGCCGCGATCTTCCCCTGGGCGTTCACCGTGGTGTCCTTGGAGGTGCTGGTGGCGAGCGTGCCACTGCTGGTCTGGATGCCGTCGGGGGTGATGGTGACCGTGCTCGTTCCGTTGGGACCCTGGACGGTGATCACCAGCCCGGTGGCGTTGAGCACCACCGTGATCGTCGGGCAGTCCTGGACGGTCGAGTCGTTGAACTTCAAGTTGACCTGCCCCTTCTGGTTGGTGTCGTCGACGAAGAGCGACAGCACGCGGGTCTTGAAGACCTTCACCTGCGACGGGTCGTCGGAGTTAGTGCCCACCTCGGTGGGGACCTCCTGGTCCTGCCAGAAGCAGCCGCTCCAGATGGGGAAGGTTGGGTCGCCGCCCTCGAACTCGATCCACACCTTCGCTCCCACCGGCGGCATGGTGTAGAAGCCGACCTGGCTGCCGGCGTAGGGGGCGCAGGGGAGTGCCCAGTTGACCGTCATTCCGGGGATGGCCGGCACCGTCGCCTGGATGCGGCCCAGGCCCGAGGGGTCCTTGTTGTCCTTCACCAGCCCCCGGTACTTGCCGAAGTAGCGGCCCTCGTTGCGGCGGGCGGGGTCGTTGAAGGTGTCGAGCGCGTCTCTGGGCGTCATGTCGTCTCCTGGATGGACCGCGGTGCCGCTAGCCCTGCGACACTAAGGGCTGACCTCGGCGACCTGGGTGATCGTCGATCCCACGCCTTCGCGGGTGAGGACGAACTTCTGGACGTAGCTCCACGCCTGCTCTTCCTGGGCGAGGAGGTGGGTGACCTGCTTGACGAAGTAGGTGCCGTCGTAGAGCTGCCCGACGCCGCGCAGGTCGACGAGCCCCGGCGCGGTGAGCACGGCGCCGTACTCCTCGGTGGCGAGCTCGCCCTCGACCACCACCACCTCCTGGACCGAGCGGTCGGTCTTCGCCTGGCCGACGCTCTGCGCGTCGGTGGGCGCGAGGCCCGGGTGGAGCAGCAGCGTGCCGCGCACGGCGAGGGTCGCAAGTTGAGAGGTGAAGCTCGTGGGGTCCTGGGCCAGGCTGCTCGCCGAGGAGGCGATGGCGGCAGTCGAGGCGAGCCCGGGGACCTGCACGGCGCTGCCGATGCCGATGGTCGTGGCGGCCGCCGGCGTCTGCGAGAGGTCCAGGGACTGGCCGTAGGTCAGGGTGGGCGCCAGGGCGTCGTAGGAGAGCGAGACGCGGCGCAGGTTGTTGGCGCCGCGCATGTTCACGGTGAGCGCCGTCTGCCGGTCGCCGGTGGTGACCGGAGGGCCCCAGTAGGCGGTGTTCTGGCCGACCGACGATCCCGGCTGGATGTAGAACAGGTAGGCGTGCCGGGCGGCCAGCATCTGCAGGTAGTAGCGGTCGGTAGAATTCTGCTGCGGCACGAAGGTCTGCGGCGCCGACTCGCCGGAGGGGGCCGTGACGCTCGCCGTGATGCCGAGCGACGAATACTTCTGCAGGATCTGGCTGACGATCGCCGAGTCGGTGAGGCTCTGGTACTCGGCGGAGACCTCGAAGAGGTCCATCTTGACGCTCACGTCCTCGCCGATCACGGTGAGCGTCGTCCTCTCCTGCTCGTCGATCGCCACCTCCTGGCGCGTGATGAAGCCGTCGATGAGGACGGTGGCGGAGGCCCCGGCGGGCGTCACCAGCACCTGGACGCGGACGAAGGGGTTGAGCAGGGCCTCGGCGAGCAGCGGATAGTCGGTCGCCTGCCCCTGGACCGGGAGGTAGCGCTCGGCGCCGAACGACAGGCGGAACCCGGCCGGGCACCGGCTGCCCTGGATGACCTCGACGGTGCGCAGCGCCTGCATCAGGTCCGCCGGAGCGTCCGCGGTCTGCGGCGAGCCCAGCTTGAGGCTCAAGGCGAGGCCCTGGAGATCGTCGCCCAACCCCTAGGCCTCCGGGATCCACAGGACCCGGCCGGCGGCCTCCACGAGGTCGAACGGGTCGAGCGCTTGGTTGGCGTCGCACAGCTTCCACGCCAGCTCCGCCCGCCCCAGGGTGCGGGCCGCGACCAGGTCGAGGCGCTCGTTCGGGTCGACCACCGTCACCGCCGACGCCGGCCTCTGCCGGCGGGCGATCAGCCGGATGCCCTTGTAGGCCACCCGGCGCCCGTTCGGGTCGCACCAGGCGCGGTCCGGGATGGCGTAATAGCGGCTCGTCTTGGTGAACATGGGAATGAGGACCTCCGTTGCGCTGCGCGCTCTCTAGGTGAGCCCCGAGGGATCGACGCCGATGGTGACGCCGGTGGTCGGCACGAGAGCGCTCATCGTCTCCAGCTTCTGCAAGTTGGTGAGCAGGTAACTGTACTCCGGTTGCCCCGCCTCGTTGTAGGGGTAGACCTCCATCCCCAGCTTGACCTCGGCGAAGATCGGGTTGAGATTGGTGTTGAACTCCTTCTCCGTCACGTTGATAGTGGTGAGCTTCACCGGCAGGACCCGGTTGGGCCCCCAGACGAAGAGGGTCCGCGGCGCCAGCGGAGGCAGGACCTCGATGCTCGCCCCCTGCGTCGACGTCCAGTACTGGTTGAGCGCGGCGCTGGACGGATTGATCAGCAGCTCGAGCATGGCGAGCTGCGGCAGGATGCCGTTGCCCTGCGGCCCGCCGTCGTCGGTGGCGTCGAGCGTGATGGTGACGTCGATCGTCTGCTTGGCCGTGGCGTTGAAGCGCACCGAGCTGCCGCCGGCCCCCTCGGTGACGAGGACCGGCGAGAGGTTGCGCGTCAGGGTCACCGGGTTGTACTGGAAGGCCACCACCGTCTTCTGCTGCGCGTTGGTGCGGCTGATGGCGACGACCGCGCCCTTGAGCACCTTGAGCGGCGTCCACGGGGGCTGCGGCTGGTTGGGGGTGAGGGGCGGCTGGATCAGGGTTTCAGACATGCGGGCCGATCTCCCGCGCCGTTCGGGGCGGCGCCATCCCGTAGAGAAAACATCGTCATACCGTTCCGAACCAGCTCGTCGCCAGGTGGCGGGCGACCGCCGTCCCCACCTGCTCCCGCGACGCGCCCGGGGCGACCTCGATCGCCTGGCTGTCGAGCTGCAGCGCGCCGCCCTGCCGGAGCGCCGGCGGCACGCCCCAGACCTCCACCAGGCGCTGGAGCTCCGCCTCGACGAGGGCCGCCAGCTCCTCGCCGGTCATCGCCTCCACCCGCTCGAGGCGAAGGTTGGAGATATGGATGGCGATCCTCATCCGACGATCTCCACCCGCGGGCCGTCGTAGCGGTTGAACGTGGGGCTCGCGGGATCGGCGTCGACGCGCAGCCGGCTGGTGACGCCGTGGATCTGTATCCGCACGAGGTAGCTGCCGGGCTCGATCTCCGCCTCGACGGCTACCGAGTCGGGAGACCGCGGGTCGGCCGTGCCCTGCAGGGCATAGGACCGCGGCTGCCTGCCGCTGCCAGGCAGCCGTTCGTTGAGGAGGAGCGTCAACGCGGTGCTCGCCTGGACGGCCGGGGCGAAGCTCACCTGCAGGGTCACCGGCGGTCGTGCCGGCGCGCCGGCACCAGGGGTTTCGGCGGCCGCTAGCGGCCGGCTCGGGTTGGCGATCTGGACGGCCTCGCGCACCACCGGCTCGAGCACCAGGGCGACCGGGTTGGACTCCAGGGCGAAGCGGCGGGCCGAGGGTCCGGTCGCCGCCGCGCTGTGGGCCACCCGCACCAGGTGAGTCCCCGCCTGGATCCCCACCGGCAGGGAGACGCTGAGCGAGCCGCCCGGCTCCGCCGCCGGCAGGGACTCCAGGTCTCCGAACAACACCCGCGCCGACGGCGAGGCGAGGGCCTCGCCGCGCAGGGTTAGGCGGGCCGCGGCTTCATAGGGCAGGAGCTGCGGCTCGACGGCGGCGAGCACCGGGCGCCGGGCGTCGCTCAGGTAGAGGTCCGCTCGCCGCACCGGCAGCGCCGGCCGCGGCACGCCCAGCGGCTCGATGGCGAGCATCGAGGCGCGGTAGGCGACCGACATCACGAAGGGGATCTGCGAGAAGAGCGGCACGAGCTCGTCGTGGTCGAGCGGCAGCAGGGTGAAGGAGAGCGGATGCGCCTGTTGCTCGAGGCCCGAGCCCGCCAGCACGGAGGCGGCGAGGTTGCTGTCGGCCGCCTCTCCCGGCACGGCGCCCGCGGCTTCGCGTGGCATGTGGTGGATGCCCGGGTACGGCTCCGCATGGAGCGCCGACATGGCGAGGCCGAGCAGGAGGTACGGAATCTTGCGCCGCTCCTCGCCATAGAACGAGAGCAGGTAATGGAGGTCCAGGGCGAGCATGGGCTGGCGGACGAGGGCGCCGTCGGCCGCCCGCACCGGCAGCTCCTCGTTGCGCCAGACCTTGTTGGGCTCGACCTTGAAGAGGAAGATGTTGATCAGCCCCTCTCCCACCTCCTCCGGCGCGCGGACCTGCGGCGGCCCGGTCTTCACCGTGGCGCCCGGCACCGCCTCGCGGATCGCCTCCAACAGCAGGTTCTCGAGGGTCTGGGTGACCGCGGCGATGGCGCGGTAATCGCTCATCGTCGGCCGACCCTCCGGCTGTCGAGATAGTCCTGGAGGGAGAGCCGCGGCGCCGGCCGCCGCGGCGGCCGCTTGGCACTGGGAGGCGGCGCCACGATCTCGAGCTGGCCGATGGTGATCTCGAACGTCGGCGCGCTCTCCTCGTCCGCGGTCGCCGCGACGTTGCGGACCGCTTGGTGCCGCAACGACGCGGAGGCGGGGGGCGACGCCAGGCCGAGGATGGCGCGGTCCGCATAGGCGAGGAGCTCCCGCTCGGCAGCGGCGGCATCTGCGGCGGCTTCGCCGGGGATGGCAGCGGGCGGAGGCGCCGAAGGGAGGATCCGAGCCGGCTCGGCGAGCCGGCGTGCCGGAGGGAGCGCGCTCGGCGAGGTGCTCTGCCGCGCGGCGGGGACGGCCGGCGCCGGCAGGGCGTTCTCCGGCGGACCGCCGAGCGGGGCCGCCGCCGGAGCCGCGGCCGGCGGCATCGCCGCACCGGCGAGCGGAGCGCTCGCCATCTCCGGGTGGCTGCGCAGAGGAGCGAGAGCGGCCGCGGGCCCCTTCACGGTGAGGGCGGCGGCACGATGCGGCGCCGGGGGTGGGGGCAGCGGGGGCCTCGAAGGGCGCTTGACGAGCGCCGCCCGGTCCGGCGCGGCATCGCCCGGGAGAGCGCGACCGCGGGCCGGAGATTCCAGGTCGGCGCTGCCCGGCGAGGCGTCGCCTGACCAGCGCTCGGTCTCGGGCCCGCCGCGGCGCCCTGCCGCCGTGGAAGCCGCGGGGGATTGCTCTGCAGGCGCTCCCGGCGGCGCGGCGCTCGCCTCGGCGGCTTGCAGCGCGCCGACGCCGCGCTCGGCGAGGCGCTGCACGGTATCGGGGACGACCCTGTCCGGCGCGGGCGCGCTCGCGGCCGACCGCGCATCGCTCGGGCCGGGCTCCGGCGTCTTTCCACGCGAGCGGACAGGCGCCGGGAGGGGCGCCCTCTGCTGAGAGGGTACGGGCGCGACCCGCGGCGGCTCCGCCAGCTCCTCTCTTTCAGAGATCCTGCCGAAATCGCTCACCTGTTCCGGCGAGAGCAGAGTCGGAAGAGCGGCAGCGGGAGTCTGGACGGCGGCACCCTCCCCGGCAGCAGCCAACACCGGAGGCGCGGCCTGCGGCGCACCTGGATCGACTACCGACGGTTCGCGCTCGGCGTCTGGCGCGCCCGCAACGGCGAGCTCTTGAACGTTCGTGGTGAGCGCAGACGACACAGGTGGCGTCGCTACGGCGTCGGCCGTGGACTCGGGGAGCCGCTGCATCGTGCCGGGAACCGCACCTTCCGGTCCGAACGGACTCGCGGTCGGCGTCTTCTTCCTCGGGCCAGATTTCAGTCTCTCTCCGCGTGGAAGCGCGGGGGCAGCGAGCGAGCTCTCGGGCAAGGAAGCCGGCGTGGCCCGCAGCAACTCCGTCGAATCCGCTCCTGCAGGGACCAACCCGGGCTCGCTCACCCGCCCCGGCGAGAGCGGAGTCGGAAGAGCTGCCGCGCGACCCTGGACGACCTCACTCTCCTCGGCAGCAGCCGACACCGGAGGCGCGGCCTGCGGCACACCCGAATCGACGGCGCCTTCAGGGCGCCGCTGCGCCGTGCTCAGCGCGCCGCCTTCCACCGCGACAGGATCGGCGGCCGGCAGCGCATCGCTCGAAGCCTCTCCGGCGGTCTCCCCGCCCGCCGCTGCCAGCGTTGAACGCTTCGCAACGCTTGCAGGCGCGGTCTCCTGGGAGGATGCTGGTACCGACCGAGAGCTCGCCGGAGAGGCCGCGGCCTCTCCAACGGTGGTCGACTCAGGTCCGGGTGGGGTCGCTCCGGCATCTCCCGTTGGCTCGGAGAGTTGCTGCACCCTGCCGGGAACGGCGCCTTTCGGTGCGGACGGCCCTGCGGCCAGCGCCGCGGAGCTCAGGACAGGTTCGAGCGTCTCTCCGCGCGGAAGCACGGGGGCAGCGAGCGAGCTCTCCGGCGAGGAAACCGGCGTGGCCGGCAGCGGCTCCGTTGGACCCTCTCTTGCGGGGACCAGCCCAGGCTCGCTCACCCGCCGCGGCGAGAGCGGAGTCGGAAGAGTTACCGCGCGACCCTGGACCGCGGCACTCTCCTCGGCAGCAGCCAATACCGGAGGCGCGGAATGCGGTGCACCCAGATCGACGGCACCTTCGGGGCGCCGCTGCGCCACGCTCGACGCGCCGCTTTCCGCCGCGACGGGATTGGCGGTCGGCAGTTCATGTCTCGAAGCCTCTCCGGCGGTCTCCCCTCCCACCGCTGCCAGCCGCGAACGCTCTGGAACGCTCGCAGGTGCGCTCTCCCGAGACGAAGCCGGCCCCTCTCGCCGCGGTCCCTTCGCTCCTTCTCCCTCGGAGACCAGCCCTGGCCCGCCGACCCGCTCCACCGAGAGCGGACCCGGATCGATCACCGACGCTTCGTATCCGGCGTCCGGCGGCACGCCCGCCGCGTTTCGAGCGAGCTCTCGAGCGACCGAGGCGAGCGGCTCTCGCTCGAAAGACCCGTAATCTGGCGCGAGAGGAGCCTCCGGTAGCTCTCTTCCGACGGGCTTTGCAGAGGCTTCGGAAACGATGGACGCGCGGATCGATCGAGAGCTCGCCGGTGACGCCGCATCCTCTCCAGCGCCAGCCATCGCAGACGACGCAGGAGGCGTCGCTCCGGCTGCCGCGCGCTTCGTCGCGACGGCACCCACTTCGGTAGCAGAGAACGCAGGAGGCGAAGCCTGCGATGCACCAGGACCGACGACGGCGTCTTCGGGGCGGCGCGCCACGTCCGGCACTACCTCTTTGGCATGGCTCGCAGCATCTCCGGCGACCTCCACTCCCACCGGGGCCAAACGTGAACGCTTTGGAGCGCTCGCAGGCGCGCTCTCCTGCGACAGAGCCGGCCCTTCTCGCTGCGATCCCTTCGCCCCTTCTCCCTCGGAGACCAGTCTCGGCACATCGACCTGATCCGAAGGAAGCGAACCTGGATCGATCACCGACGCTTCGTACCTGAAGTCCGGTGTCATGCCCGCAGCGTTTCGAGCGAGCTCTTGAGCGCCCGAGCCCGCCGGAGACGCCGCGCTCTCTCCAGCGCCAGCCATCACAGACGACGCAGGAGGCGTCGCTCCGGCGACGCCCGTGGGCTCGGGGAGCCGCTGCACCGTGCCGGGAACCGCCCCTCCCGGCCCGGATGGGCTCGCAGTCAGCGTCAGCCTTGGGCCAGATTCCAGCCTCTCTCCATGCCGAAGCACGGGTGCAGCGAGCGAGCTCTCCGGCAAGGAAACCGGCGTAGCCCGCAGCGGCTCCGTCGGTCCCTCTCTTGCAGGGACCAGCCCAGGCTCGCTCACCCGCTCCGGCGAGAGCGGAGTCGGAAGCGCTGCCGCACGATTCTGGACGGCGGCACTCTCCTCGGCAACGGCCAATCCCGGAGGCGCGGTTTGCGGCGCACCCAGATCGACGGCACCTTCGAGGCGCCGCTGCGCCACGCTCGGCGTGCCACTCTCCGCCGCAAGGGAATTGGCGACCGGCAGCTCATGGCTCGAAGCCTCTCCGGCGGTCTTCCCTCCCGCCGCCGCCAGCCGCGAATGCTCTGGAACGCTCCCAGGTACGCTCTCCCGAGAC
>DATBQN010000003.1:0-7048 GCA_036560825.1 Thermoanaerobaculia bacterium | reverse complement strand
CAACCCCTTCGACGTCCATCGCCGCGCCATCGTCTCGCTGGAGCTCCTCGCCGAGCGCCGGCGCCTGGCCGAGCAGGCGGCCGCCGCCGGCATCGACCTCCTGGTGGTCGACGAGGCCCACCACCTGAAGCGCCCGCCCGGCCATCCCGGCAACCCCGCCTACCGCGCCGTGGCGCCGATCGCGGCCGCCGGCCGGAACGTCCTCCTCCTCACCGCCACGCCGCTCGAGGACGACGCCCACGGCTTCTTCCGGCTGCTCCAGCTCCTCCGACCGGAGGAATTCCCCGACGACCGCGGCTTCGACGAGCGCCTGGCGCGGCGCGAGCCGCTGCCGCCCTGCACCAGCGCCACCCGGCGCGCCGACGTCGGCGGCCTGCCCCCGCGCCTGCCGGCGCCGGTCGAGGCGGGCGCGCCGGCGGACTGGGAGCCCCTCCTCGCGCTGGAGCGGCGGGTGCGGAGCGCGCCGGTGCCGAGCGCGGCGGCGCGCAGGCCGGCGCTCGAGCGCATCGCCCGCGCCCTCGCCTCGCCGGCGGCGCTCGCCGCGGTGACGCCGCCCGCCGAGCGCGGCGACCCCGAGCTCGCGGCGCTCCTCCTCGCCGCCGAGCGCGCCGACCCGCGCCTCGCCTGGCTCCTCGCCGAGCTCCCCGCCTGGCGGCGGGCGGGCGAGAAGACGCTCGTCTTCGTCGCCCACCTGGAGACGCTCGAGCGCATCCAGGAGGCGATCGAGAAGCGCGCCGCGCTCCGCGCCGGGATCTTCCACGAGGGGCTCTCCGCCGAGCGGCGGGACATCGAGGTGGCGCAGTTCCGGCTCCCCGAGGGGCCGCCCGTCCTCCTCTCGACGGAGAGCGGCGGCGAGGGGCGGAACTTCCAGTTCTGCACCCGCCTGGTGCTCTACGACCTGCCCTGGAACCCGGCGGTCGTCGAGCAGCGGATCGGCCGCCTCGACCGCATCGGCCGCGACCTCCCCACCGAGATCGTCTACTTCCGCCCGCCCGCCGGGCTCCGCCGCACCCTGGTCGGCCTCTACGAGGAGATCGGCCTCTTCCGCTCGCCGCTCGCCGGCCTCGAGCGCGAGCTCGCGAGCCTCGCCCGCGCCGTCGAGGAGGCGGCCCTCGCGCCGCTCGCGCCCGGCGATTCCCTCGACGTTCCTCCGGCGGCCTTCGCCGGCGTCCTCGACGAGGCGCGCGCCGCCCGCGACCGCGTGCTCGCCGCCGCCTACCACGAGCTCCACCGCGACCCCTATCGCCCGCAGATGGCCGCCGGCCTCCTGGCGCGCGTGCCGCCCGACCTCGAGCCGGTCACCCAGAGCCTCGTCGAGCGCGCGGCGGCGCGCTTCGGCTTCCTCATCGAGCGCGAGAGCGGACGCCGCACCTTCCGCTTCGAGCTCGGCTACGAGGCGCTGGTGGAGAGCCTGCCCGGCGTGCCCTCCGGCTCGCGCTACCTCGGCACCTTCGATCGCGAGGAGGCGGTGGACGACGAGGGGCTCGACTTCTTTGCCAACGGCCACCCGCTGGTCGAGGGGGTGCTCACCGAGCTCGAGGACGGTCCGCGCGGCCGGGTGGGCCTCTTCCAGGTGGAGGGCGAGCCCGAGACCTTCGGCCTCCTCGCCCTCTACCGCCGCGCCGAGGGCTACGAGGCCGTCGCCGTCGACTCGACGGGCAAGCGCCGCCCTGACCTCGCGGCCTGGCTCACCGCCGCCGACCGCCGCCGCGAGCCGGCGCCCGCCGCGCGCTGGACGGCGCAGCCCGGCTGGGCGAAGACCGTCCGCCGCCTGGCCGCCGCGCTGCCCGGCGAGACGCCGCAGGCCGTCGCGGCGTTCCGGGTGAGGCGGCGCGCGCCCTGACCCGATCGCCGGACGACGTCGTCGCAGGGCACCGACCCGCTGCGTCTCGGGGTAGGGGCAGAGCTCGGCTGATCTATCCGTTGTTGCAGGGGTAGGGGCCGATCACGTAGTACGGCGTGATCTGGCCATGGCACCCCGAGTAGCCGATGCAGACGAAGCAGTAGCCGACGGGCATGGTGTGCGCGGCGGTGCTGTAGTAGGTGAAGTCGTGGCCGGTCCGCGTCACCGAGCTCGCCGCCTGCGGCAGGGCGAGCGAGACGAGCGCCAGCGCGCTCACCACGACCAGAGCGACGATCACGCGGCGGCAGGAGCGGATGGACTCGGACATGGCGGACCTCCTCTGCGAGAGAGCGGGATGGGCGCCCCGCGGGTTGGACGGCGCGAGCCCGGTCGTCCCGCGGGATCGGGAGCCGGCGAGAGCCATCCTTCAATGAGAGAAGTGCCGGGCGGTAGTCCGAGGGAGCCAGCGGAGCCGGGGCGCACCTTCATTCCGTATCTCTCTAACTTACGCGCGGAATGTTAGACTGACAGGCCTCGCCGAGGACCGAGGGGACATCCTCGGCGCACCCGAGGAGGCTCCGATGAGAAAGCTCGCTCTGCTCCTTCTGCTCGCGCTCGCCCTGCCGCTCGCCCCGCTCGGTCCGCTTCAAGCGGGCCCGCTCCTCGCCGCGACACTCGCGCCCGCTGCGCTCCAACCCGCGGCGGCGGGAGCCCCGGCGTGCCCCGCGGCGGCGCAGCCGGTGTTGGGGCAACCCCAGCTCAGCTGCAGCGACTGCATCAACGTCTGCCTGCTCAGGAAGTGCGGCTTCTTCGAGCCTCCGGCCTGCGTCAGCGCCAACCTGCCGGGCTGCCGCGCGCAGTGCGCCAGCTCCTGCTGAGAAGCGCGGGAACTGAAGCGCGGGAGCTGAAGCGCCCGGCGGCTCGCCGCTATACTGCGGGTCGATCTCCGGGAGGGACTCGACGGATGACGATCCCGGCGCGCGGCGCCGCGCTCCGAAGACGAGCCTGGGCGACGGGCGACGAGAGATGCGGCTGATTCCTGCCCGGAGAGGCTGCCTGAACTATGCGGCAACGATCGTCGCCGCAGCCTTCGCGCTGGGCGGGATCGGTTTCATCGTCTGGTCGTTGGGATGGGCCTCCACACTGCTGCGGCATACTCCCGTGCTCCGCCTGGCGCCGTTTAAGCAGAGAGCCATCCTTCTCGCGCCGCGGGACTATGCGGGCGTCATCGGCGACGAGAGAGAGGCGGCTCAGCAGTTCGCCTCGTCGATCCAATCCTGCGCGGACGCAAGCCGCAGCTTGGTCGGCACCGAGCTCGCGGCCCTCCTGGTCGTCGCGCTGACCATGCCCGCAGGCATGGCCGTGCCGTCACCGGGAGCCTGCGGAAGACTCGCCCGCCGGATCTTCCTACGGGGGCGGCGCCGCGGTCTGGACATGCGGGCCGGGTTGCACGCCAGTGGACCGGACGCGGGACCCGATCCTGGAGATTCCCTGTGGTCGCGCTGGAGCGCGCGCCGGCACGCTTGGACTGCGGTCGCCTCTGGCGCCGCCGGGGTCGTCGCAGCCAGCATGGGCGGCTGGTACGCCAGGCTCGCGGGCTCGGCACTGCTGGCCCATGCCGGGACCGATCGGGTGTGGAACAACGGGCTGGACCCCGAAAGAATGGTCGAAGCCGTCGCCCGGGCTTTCGCCGAGGTGCGGTGGGTCGCATGCAGCGCCTTTCTCCTGGCGGCGCCGTTGCTCGGCTGCGAGCTGTTTTCGCTCTATCTGCTCTATCGTCTGGCAGGTCGCCTGGGGGCGGGCGTGGCGCCCGCCCCGGCGCATGAAAAAGCCATCTCCCGAGGGCGCCGCCGCGGATCGCGCCTGCTCCTCGCATCCGCTGCTGTCACCGCCGGCGCGGCGGTGCTGCTCGCCGCGCTGATCCTCGCCGACTGGCGCCTCGAGCCGTTGCGCCATCGCCGTGCTCTGCGGCGACTCGAGGAGGTCGTCGGACCCATCGCGCCGTGGCGATTCCAGCAGGGGCGCGCAAGCCTCGATCAGAGGAGCACCGCTCGGCGCCTGGTGTCGGCCGCGGCGTCGATCCGCCTGGTGGGCGAGGAGAGCCCGCGCCTGAGAGTGCAGATCGACGCCTCGACAACGGCCCGGCCGTTGAGCGACCCCGATCTCGTCCGCGCCGTGCTCGCCAGCAACGCCGTCGCGGTCGTGCGGGCCGAAGACCGGGGTGCGAAAGACGCCTCAGACGACGAACCGTCGATCGACGGCTTTCATCAGCTCCTGCTGATGCGCCTGCTCTATGTGCACGGGGCGGCCGCCGCGCTCGACCACGACGAGCGGAGGTATGGAGCCGCGATGCGGGCCCTCGGCCTGCAGGCCGAGATGCTCGAGCCCGAGCCCGACCTCGAGTTTCAGGCGCTCGGAGCGATCGCCGAGAAGTACCAGCTCAGGCTCCTCCACCTGCTGGTCGAGCGCGGTGAACGGCTGCCCTCCGAGACCGAGGCGCTGCTCGCCCGGACCGACCTGCGGCGCTGTTACATCGAGGCCATGGCCCTGCACGGTCTGGACATCGAGGATGGATTGGCCGCGACGCTGGATGGCGCGGCCCGCGAGGAGCGAGCGTCCCAGCATTTGACGCGAGGCGCGGCTACCGTCCGGGTGCTGCGCGGCTTCGCTCCGCGGTTCCTCGGCAGAGTCGGCCGGGAGATCGTCGCCTACCACGCCTACGCGAGCGGCCTCGACTGGACGCGACGCTTCGTCGAGGCCTATCCGAGACCCTTTGCCGAGCTCCGGCGCGAGATCGACCTCGATCCGGCGAAACTCTCGTGGCTAGGCGCCCTGGAGTACATGACCTCGCCGGAGTCTTGGTACGAGCACCCGGCGAACCTCCGGGCTCTGGCGCAGGCCCGCGAGCTCGCCCGCCTCGCTCTGCGGATCATCCATGCCGAGCATCGCGGAACGGTTTGTGCGCCCGCCCGCGGCGACGAGATCGAACCGGCGGGCAGGATCGAGGTCCTGGCCCTGCCGGACGGCGGCTGCGTGCTCCGCGCCGCAGACCGGCTCGACTTCTTCCGCGCCTTCAACCCGAAGCATCCGCCGCCCCTGGAGTGGATCGTTCCTCCGGCTTCGAACCCGAGATCGTCTGGCCCTTAGCCCCCCGCACCTTGTCGAAGAGCTCGGCGAGCTTGAGGCCGGTGAGCGACTCGACGACCGGCGGCACCTGGGCGATGACCTTGGCGACCTCGCTGGTGAGGCGCGAGATGCCGTCGCCGCCGGCGCCGTTCCCGCCGCCGGTGTTGATCAGGGTGATGCGGTCGATCTTCGCCAGCGGCTCGGCCACCGCGCGGGCGATCTCGGGGAGGATGGGGGCGAGGATCTGGATGATCGCCGCCTCGCTGTACTTCCGCCAGGCCTCGGCCTTCTGCTCCATCGCCGTCGCCTCCGCCAGGCCCTGGGCCTTGCGCGCCTCGGCCTCGGCGAGACCCTGCGCCTCGCGGACCTGCGCCTCGGCGAGACCGCGCGCCCGCTGCGCGTCCGCCTCGGCCAGCCCCTGGGCCTTGGTGACGTCGGCGCCGGCGAGGCCGCGCGCCCTCTCGCCCTCGGCGACCGTCGTCAGGCGCGACTTCTCCGCCTCGGCGCCGGTCTCGACGCGCTGGCGCTCGGCCGAGGCCAGGGTCTCGATCTCGTAGCGCTTGGCGTCGGCCTGGCGGCGGATCGTCGCGTCGAGCTCCTTTTCCTTCCTCTTGATCTCCTGCTCCTGGACCTGGATCTCGACCGTCTTCTTCTGCAGCTCGTAGGCCATCTCCGCCTGGGCCTTCTTCTGGTTCGCCAGCGCCTGCTGCTCGGCGATCGCCTGCGAGGCCTGGTAGTTGGCGATCTCGGCCGCCCGCCGCGACGCCGCCTCGGCCTCGAGCTGGCGCCGCATCTTGTCGGCGTTGGCCTCGGCGACCGCGGCGTCGCGCTGCGCCTCCGCCTCCTGCGCCAGGCGCTGCGCCCCGGCCTGCCGCTCGCGCGTCTCGCGCTCGGCGTCGGCCTGGGCGATCGCCGCCTCCTTGTTGGCGTTGGCCTCGGCGATCGCCGCGTCGCGCTTGATCGCCGCGATGCGCGGTTTGCCCAGGGCCTCCAGGTAGCCGTGCTTGTCGCGGATGTCGCGGATGGTGAAGGAGTCGATCCCGAGGCCCATGTTGGCGAGGTCGCCGGCCGAGATCTCCTGCACCTTCTGGGCGAACTGGTCGCGGCTCATGTAGATGTCCTCGACCGTCAGCGTCCCCAGGATGCCGCGCAGGTGCCCCTGGACGGTCTCGAGGGCGATCTTCGCGATCTCCTGCGGCTGCTTGCCGAGGAAGCGCTCGGCCGCCGCCTGGAGCGAGGCCTCGTCCTTCTTGATCTTGATCTGCGCCACCCCGTCGACGGCCACCGGCACGCCCTGGGCGGTGTAGACCTCGGGGGTGGTGACGTCGAGCGTCATCACCTCGAGCGAGAGCATGTTCCAGGTGTGGAAGAGAGGGATCACCATGTCGGCGCCGCCGGTGATGAACTTCACTGCCCCGCGCCCGGAGACGACGATCACCTCGTGGGGGCCCGCCTTCTTGAGGAAGGCGAGGTAGGCGATGACGTAGCCGATGGCGACGAGGACGAGGACGCCGACGGCGGCGAGAACGAGGACGAGACCCGTGCTATTGGGCATGACGAGCATCTCCTTCCGAGGCCTTGACCGTCGCTTTGACGAGGAGCGTCGGGCCGATCATGCCGACGACCGTCACCGAGGCGCCGCGCGGCGCCGAGCCGCCGTCGGCCTCGCGCGCCGGCGCGGCATAGCGCTGGCCGGCGACCATCGCCACCGCCTCCCCCACCCCGCCCGCCGGGATCGGCGCCGTCACCTCGGCGACCGAGCCGCGGATCTGGTCGAGCCGGATGACGCTCGAGGCGCGCGCCCCGGAGACCAGCCGCCAGCCGGCGTAGGTGACCCCGTAGGCGGTCGCCAGGGCGGCGGGGACGGCGACGAGGAGGCTGCCGGCGTCGCGCAGCGCGAGGGCGTACTTGCCGATCAGCCCGTAGCCGCCGATCGACGCTACGAGGGTGGCCAAGGCGAGCGGCGAGAAGAACGGGAAGTGGAAGACGGCGTGCCCGACGGTGCCGGTCGAGGCGCTGCCGTGGCCGCTCCCGTCGACGCCGTAGCGCCCGGAGCCGCTATGGCCGCCCTCGTGCCCG
>DATBQN010000002.1:0-4854 GCA_036560825.1 Thermoanaerobaculia bacterium | reverse complement strand
CGGCGCGATTTCAGCCTAGAGAGTCAGGATCATCGCGGCGTCCCACCTGTGAGCGATGGGATCGCGAAATCCAGGGTGGGGAATCGCGGAGCGGTTCTCGCGGCACCTTGAGAGGCGACGGAACTTGCGGAGGCGCCCATGCAGATGACCGGTATCCCCTTCGACACCACCGACTGGTCCGGGATCGAGGCGACCGAGCACCCGGGCGAGCGCGGGCTCGCCACCTGGCGCACCCGGCAGTGCGGCGAGATCCGCGTCCGCATGGTCGAGTACTCGCCGGGCTATCTCGCGGACCACTGGTGCTCCAAGGGCCACATCCTGCTCTGCCTCGAGGGCGAGCTCGAGACCGAGCTCGCCGACGGTCGCAGGGTCACCCTCGGGCCCGGCATGAGCTATCAGGTCGCAGACGCCGTCGCGCCCCACCGGTCGTACAGCCCGGCGGGCGCCCGGCTGTTCATCGTCGATTGAGGATCTGGAACATTCCGGGCGACTCCCCGGAAGAGTCGCCTATCTCTACCCGGCCGCCCGGCGCTCGCGGGTCTCCGCCAGCAGGCGCGAGAGGGTGTCCGGCTCGACCGGCTTGACGAGGTAGGTGTCGAAGCCGGCCTGGAGGGCGCGGGCGCGGTCCTCGGGCTGACCGTAGCCGGTCATCGCGATGAGGCAGGGGCAGTCGCCGTTGAAGGTGGCGCGGATGCGGCGCGCCAGCTCGTTGCCGTCGATGCCGGGCAGGCCGATGTCGATGAGCGCCACGTCGGGGTGGGTGGCGAGCGCCTGGGCGAGACCGGCGTTGCCGTCCTCCGCCAGCACGACGCGATGGCCCCAGATCTCGAGGAGGTCGCGCAGCGACTCGCGCCCGTCGGGGTTGTCCTCGACGACGAGGACGAGGAGGCCGGTGTCTCCGCCGCCGGGGGCCTCGGGGGCCTCGACGCCGGCGGCCGCCCGCGGGCTCCGCCGCCGGTCGCGGCCGGCGCCGCGCGACTCGGCGGCGCGGGCGAGCGGCAGGCGGACGGCGAACTCGCTTCCCTTGCCCGAGCCTTCGCTCGCCGCGGTCACCCGGCCGCCGTGGAGCTCGATCAGGCTCCGCACCAGCGGCAGGCCCAGTCCCAGCCCGCCCTGCGAGCGGGAGAGCGAGCTCTCGACCTGGGTGAAGAGGTCGAAGATGTGGGGCAGCATCTCGGCCGGGATGCCGATCCCGCTGTCCTGCACGCGCACCACCGCCTCCTCGCCCTCCTGGCGCACGCGGACCGAGATCCGTCCGCCGGACGGCGTGTACTTGACGGCGTTCTGGAGCAGGTTCGAGATCACCTGCTCCAGGCGCACCGGGTCGCCCTGGACGCGCACCGGCTCGGTCGCCACGCCGAGCGCCAGGTCGCGCCGCTCGGCCGTTCCCTCCGCCTCCAGCTCGCGGAGGCAGGAGAGGGCGACCTCCTCGAGGTCGAGCTCCTCGATCTTGAGGGCGATCTTCCCCAGCGTCACGCGCGAGACGTCGAGGAGGTCGTCGACCATGCGCGCCAGGTGGCGCGTCTGGCGGTCGATGACCTCCTCCTGGCGGGCCGCCCGCTCGTCGTCCAGATCGAGGCGGACGAGCACCGAATGCGCGTTGCGGATGGCGGCGAGCGGGTTGCGCAGCTCGTGGCCGAGCATGGCGAGGAACTCGTCCTTGCGGCGGTCGGCCTCCGCCTGGGCGACGAGGAGGTCGCGCACCTCGTACTGGCGCCGGCGGGCGCGCAGGGCGGCGCGCACGGCGCTGATCAGGGTGTTGACGCGGACCGGCCGCTCGAGGAGGGTCGAGTTGCCGAGCGGCTCGAGCGTCGCCAGCACGTCGTCCGTCGAGTCGCGGCGGGTGAAGACGATGAGGGGCAGGTCCGACCACGGGCCCTCGCTCCCCAGCACGTCGAGGAGGCGGTTGACGTTCTGCGGCGAGAGCGCCTCGTCGGCGAGGATCGCGGCGCCCGCCCCCTGCTCCAGCCGATGGAAGAACTCCGCCTCGTCGGCGCACACCCGCGCCTCGAGCCCGGTGCGGACGAGGAGGTCGCGGGTGAGGCCGGCGTCGCGGCCGGTGGGAGCGAAGATCAGTACCCCTTCCGGCATCCTCAGCCGCCTCCCGCGGCGGGTTTCTGGTCGCGTGCGGTCCGGCCCTCGAGCCGGCCCTCGAGAAGGAGCGGGTCGCCGCCGGTGTACACCGGCTGGCCGGTGAGGACGCCGGTGAACTCGGAGAGCCGGCGGCCGACGCGCAGGCCGGGAGGCTCGATGCGCAGCTCGCGCACCGTCTTCTCGTGCCGGCCGGTGCGCTTCTTGACCACCGAGATCGCCTGCCGCACCTCGCCCGCGACCTCGAAGTAGCGCAGCAGGACGACGGTGTCGGCGAGGTAGGAGAGCTCGACCGGCGAGTCGAGCCCGGTCCCCACGATCCCGCTCTGCGCCATGATCATGAGGGTCACGGCCCCCTGCTGGTTGGCGTAGGAGAGGAGCTCGTGGAGGTGGAGCGAGAGGAAGCGCTCCTCGGGCATGCCGTTCATGTACCCGTTGAGGCTGTCGATCACCACCATGCCGGCGCCGCCGTCGATGGCGTCGCACATGAGGCGCGCGAACTCGCCCGGCGAGAGCTGGGCGGGATCCACCTGACGCAGCTCGACCCTTCCCCCTTCGACCTCCCGGCGCAGCTCCATGCCGAGGCCGTCGGCGCGCGCCAGCCAGGTCTCGGGAGCCTCGTCGAAGACGAAGACCTGGGCGCGCTCGCCGCGCCGGCCGGCGGCCTGCAGGTATTGCATGGCGAGCGTCGACTTGCCGACCCCGGCGGGGCCGAGCAGCATGGTGCTGGTGCCGCGCGTCAGACCCCCGCCGAGGAGCGCGTCGAGCTCGGGCGAGTCGCTCCCCACCGACTCGCGCTCGAAGCTCCGGCGCCGACCGGCGGCCACCAGGCGCGGAAAGACGGCGAGGCCGCCCCGCTCGATCGAGAAGTCGTGATAGCCGTCGCGGAACTGGATGCCGCGCACTTTTTGCACGCGCACGCGGCGGCGCTGGCCGCCGTACTCGGGGGCCAGGTGCTCGAGGGTGATGACGCCGTGGGTCAGGCTCTGCAGCTGGAAGTCGCCGCCGGCCGAGCGGTGATCGAGGAGCACCACCGTGCAGCGGCGGCCGGTGAAGTAGTGCTTGAGGGCGAGGATCTGCCGGCGATAGCGCAGCGAGTCTCGCGCCAGCATGCGGATCTCGGAGAGGGAGTCGAACACCACCCGCGTGGGCTCGACCTCCTCGACCGCCGCGAGCACGGTGCGGGTGGTCTCGGAGAGCTCGATCTCGGAGGGGTGGAAGAGCGTGTACTGCGAGTCCGCCTTGAGGCTCTCCTCGGCGGTCTGCAGGTCGCAGATGGTGATGCCGTCGAGCCCCCAGCCGTGGGACTCGGCGATGGCGCGCAGCTCGTCCTCGGTCTCCGACAGCGTGGCGTAGACCCCGGGCTCGCCGCGCCGCGCCCCTTCGAGCAGAAATTGCATGGCGAGGGTCGTCTTGCCGGCGCCGGGATCGCCTTCGACGAGGTACATCCGATGGCGCGGGAGGCCGCCGCCCAGGATCTCGTCGAGGCCCGGAACGCCCGTCGGGACGCGCTCCGGCGTTCCGCCGCCGGCCTCGACGGCGGAAAGAACGATCGCTTCGTCGACCATGTCTGCTGTTCTTTTCCCTGGAGAATCAACAGTCTCCTGCCGGCGATCGCTTGCAATCTCTATGCCCTCGGCGGATCAGAAGTATCATCGAATTCGATACTTAGACGCGCGAGCCGAGCCTGCTTGCGGCGGAAAGAAGGCTCGAAACCGGAATGCCCGCGCGCCGCGAATCTGTTAAGGTGCGATGGGAGTTCCGTCTCCCTTTCGCCTATTCCGCCGATGCCGCCCGCTCCGTCCTCCACCCCCTTCGAGCTCTTCCATCCGGCCGTCGCCGCCTGGTTCGCCGGGCGCTTCGGCGCCCCCACCGAGCCGCAGGCGCGCGCCTGGCCGTCGATCCGCGCCGGGCGGCACACCCTGATCGCGGCGCCCACCGGCTCGGGCAAGACGCTCGCCGCCTTCCTCGCGGCGATCGACGACCTGGTGCGGCTGTCGCTCGACGGCGGCCTGCCGGACGCCGTCCAGGTGGTCTACGTCTCGCCGCTCAAGGCGCTGTCGAACGACGTCGAGAAGAACCTCGAGGAGCCGCTCGCCGGCATCCGCCGGGAGCTCGCGGCGCGCGGGCTGCCGGACGCCCCCATCCGCGCCCTGGTGCGCACCGGCGACACCCCGGCCGCCCTCCGCGCCTCGATGGTCAGGCGGCCGCCGCACATCCTGGTGACGACCCCCGAGTCGCTCTACATCCTGCTCACCAGCGAGGGCGGCCGGCGCACCCTCGCCACCGCGCGGACGGTCATCGTCGACGAGATCCACGCCGTCGCCGACGACAAGCGCGGCTCCCACCTCGCCCTCTCGCTCGAGCGGCTGGAGGCGCTGGTGGGGGCGTCGGGGCGCGGGCTCGTGCGCATCGGCCTCTCGGCCACCCAGCGGCCGATCGAGGAGATGGCGCGCTTCCTCGTCGGCGCGGGCGAGCTCGGCGCGCCCGGCTCCCAAACGCCGGCGTGCGACGTCGTCGACGTCGGCCACCGCCGGGCGCTCGACCTGGGGATCGAGGTGCCGGGCTCGCCGCTCGAGGCGGTGATGTCGGCCGAGGTGTGGTCCGAGGTCTACGACCGCCTGGCCGAGCTCATCCGCGAGCACCGCACGACCCTCGTCTTCGTCAACACCCGGCGCCTCGCCGAGCGCGCCACCCGCCACCTCGCCGACCGCCTGGGGGAGGACCGCGTGGCGGCCCACCACGGCAGCCTCGCCAAGGAGA
>DATBQN010000001.1:0-4404 GCA_036560825.1 Thermoanaerobaculia bacterium | reverse complement strand
CCTGATGCCGGGCCGGAACGCGACGTGAGCGCGCTCTATCTCTACGCGCTGCTCGACGCCGCGCCGGCGCCCGCCGAGCCGGAGGCGAGCGTCGGCGGCCTCGGCGCGGGCCTCGCGGGCGAGCCGCTCAGCATCCTCTCCGCCGCCGGCCTCGCCGTCGCGGCGGGGGAGATGGCCTCCGCGCCGGCGCCCTCGGCCGGGGCGCTCGCCGCGCACGACGCGGTGGTGCGCCGCCTCGCCGCCCGCGCCCCGGCCGTCCTCCCCTTCCGCTTCGGCCAGACGGTCGGCGGCCCCGAGGCGCTCGCCGCGGCCCTCTCGCCGCGCGCGGCCGAGCTCCGGGACGCGCTCTCCCGCGTCGCCGGGTGCGTGCAGATGACGCTGCGGGTGTTTGGGGATCCACGCGAGCCCGATCGATCGGCCTCGGCGGCGCCGGCGGCCGGTCCGGGGACGCGCTACCTCGAGGCGCGGCGGGAGGCGGAGCGGGCGCCGCTGCGGCTGCCCGGCATCGCCGAGCTCCGCGCGGCTCTCCTGCCGCTGGTGCGGGAGGAGCGGCTCGAGCGGCACGGCCCGGGGCGCCTCCTCCTCTCGGCGCACGACCTCGTGCCGGCGGCCGCGGCGGCGGAGTACCGCGCCACGGTCGAGGCGGCGCGCGCGCGCATGGCCTCCCGGCGGCCGGCGGGATCGAGCGCCGAGGTCAGCGCGGCGGTCGACGTGTCGGTCAGCGGGCCATGGCCTCCGTACGCCTTCGGCGAGGCGGCGCTGCCGCCGCTCTCTCCACCGACGGGCGGGCGATGAGCGCCGGCGAGGTCGTCCGGCTCGAGATCGCCGAGCTCGAGGAGCTGCGCGCGGAGCTCGAGCGCCGCGCCGAGGCCGCCGCGGCGCCGCGCTGGAACGCCGATCCGGAGGACGTCCAGCGCTCGGTCGTCGCCCTCGTCCTCACCCTGGTCGAGTTCCTCCGCCAGCTCATGGAGCGCCAGGCCATCCGGCGCATGGAGGCCGAGACGCTCACCCCGGAGGAGGTCGAGGCGGTGGGGCTGGCGCTGATGCGCCTCGAGGAGACGGTGCACGACCTCGCGGGCCGCTTCGGCATCGCGCCCGAGCAGCTCAACCTCGACCTCGGGCCCCTCGGCAAGCTGATCTGAGAGGCTGTGAATCTTTCGCAGCGAGGCGAGCAAGCTCAACTTCGTTGTTGGAACACCTTACCCACTGTCATCCTGAGCGCAGCGAAGGATCTGGGGGAAGGTGCTCTAACTCATAGACTTTCTTTTGCCTTGAGACTCCCGCCCCCAGATCCTTCGCTTCGCTCAGGATGACAATGCAGGAGGATTCTCGCAGCGAGAGCAACTCGTTCGGGCTGGTCCGAAAAATTCACAGTCTCTGACGCGGCCTGAAATGCAAAAGGCGCCAGTCGGTGACCGGCGCCGCTCAGAAGCTCAGGGGCGCTCCCGCCTCAGGGCAGGAAGGCGCTGTTGTCGAGGCCGCCGCAGAGGGTGCCGGCGGTGCTGTTGTAGGTCTTCGTCGTGCCGCTCGCGTTGTCGGTGACGTGGATGGTGTACGGCAGGTCCGAGAGCGCGCCGTAGAAGAAGGCGATGCGGTCCGGGAACTGGACGACCTTGGTCATCAGCTCGACGTTCGACGGATCGGTGAAATAGAAGGTCCCCACCAGCTTCGAGAGCGTTCCCGCCACCGCCTGTCCGCTCGTGCCGTTGCCCGGGTTGGACCAGTCGACGGTCACCGTGAAGCGGCCGTTCAGGAGGCAGAGCGTGTTGCGGCCCGCCTGGCAGGCGCCGCTCGCGGCGTGCCCGGCGCGGCTCACCAGCGGCTGCGCCGTGTCCGCTGCAAATGCCGTCGGGTCGACGTGGACCTGGCGCGCCGCGGGCAGGGAGACGTCCCCCGCCGAGGTGCTGGGGGCGAAGGCCGCCTGATCGATGGCGCCGCAGTCGCCCGGCGTGTTGCTGTAGGTCTTGACGTCGCCCGTGCCGGTGTCGGTGACGGTGATGGTGAACTGCAGGTTGGTCAGCTCGCCGTAGAACACCTTGACGGCATCCGGGAAGGTGAGGATCTTTACCAGCAGCTCGATGTTCGAGGGATCGCCGAAGGAGAAGAAGCCGGTGAAGGCGGTCTTCGGGATCGCCCGGCCGACGCCGCTCGAGCCGTTGAACTGGTTGTTCCAGTTGACGCTCACCTGGAAGCGCTTGTCGAGGCAGAGGCTGGTCGTGCTGTTCTTGCAGACGCCCTTCTTGATGGTGCCCGGGAGATAGAGGAAGCGGACGGCGGCGAGGTCGTCCGAGCCCAGGCGCGCGCCGCGGCCGTCGTCGTGGATGAAGGCGCGCATCAGGGCGTCGTTCTTCACCGGGTCGTTGCAGTTCCCGCTCGCGGCGTCGCCGCAGGAGTGGCTGAGGCCCAGGGTGTGCCCGAGCTCGTGGCCGAAGAGCTCCTCGGCGGCCTTCATCGGCGTGCCGCTGAACTGGAAGAAGCAGGCGATGCCGGAGTTGGTGATGGTGTCGGCCCCCTGGATCTGGATGAAGGTGCGGCCGTTGAACTTGCCGGTCGTGCCGGAGTCGAACCACGGGCCGCTCACCGCGAGGGTGCCGCCCCGCGAGCAGCTGTACGCCGAGCCGACCTCGTTGTTGGGGTCGTTGAAGAGGATGGTGTTGACGTTGTCGAAGGTCTTCAACCCGCCGGTTGCGGTGGTGGTGCCGCCGTAGACGTAGTTGATCTTCGTGCCGCCGGCGCCGTTCCAGGCCATGAGCGCGTTCTGGTACTCGCTGTAGCCGCCGTCCGCGAGGCCCTCCTGCGGCGTCGAGCTGGCGCGGAAGGTGACGCTGCCGCCGCGGTCGAAGTCGAACCAGCGGAGGTTGAGGCCGCTGTCCTCGAAGAGGGTGAACTGCCCGGTGATGTTCTTGAGCGCGTCCGGCGAGAGGCTCGCATGGTAGTCGGGGGTGCGGGCGAGGCCGTTGGCGCGGTCGCCGAGCCAGCGGGTGAAGCGCCCGAGGTCGCGCGGCTGGTCGACGCCGGGGCCGGCCTTGAGGCTGCCGTCGGGCGCGATCTGCACCTCCTCGGCGTCGGCGAGGTTGCGGATCGCCACCGACAGGCCGGAGGCCTGCACCTCGTGGAAGGCGCCGAGCATGAAGTGGACGATGCCGTAGGCGCCGTCCGCGCGGTCGTTGAGGAAGAGCAGGGCCCGGTCGCCCTCGCGGAAGGTCGGCGCGCCCCAGATCTTCAGGCTCATGCCTTCGGCGCGCACGCCGCCCAGCACCCGCACGACGACCGTGCTGCCCGCGGTGTAGCCCTTGATGAGGTGGTCGATCTCGAACAGGTAGTCCGTCGAGGGCGCGGTGCCGGCCGGCGAGGGCTCGACCGAGACGACGCTCCCTTCGACGATCGCCGAGGCCTGATCGGCCAGGGCCTGGTCGGAGACCATGACGAACGAGGTGGCCGCGGCGGGTGCGGCGGCTGCGATCAACACCAGGCCACAGAGGCCGAGAGCACGGACGGAGTGCGACATGCAAGAATCCTCCATCCGGCCATTCTAACGCCAACCGGGCCTGGCCGCGAGCTTCCGGGGGGCCGCGGGCGCTGCCTTTACGGGATCTTTACGGGATTCGCAGCCCTCCGCGCGCGATTGTTGCCGGGAGGGATCACGTCTAAGATGGCCCGCCTGATCGTGACTGCGACCTCGCTCTCGCGGCGCCAGCTCGCGGCCCTGGGCGCCCTCGCCCTCCTCCCGCGCGTCCTCAACCTGGGCAGCTTCTCGCTCTGGCTCGACGAGGTGATCGAGACCGAGCAGGCGGGCGGCAGCCTCGGCCGCCTCCTCGCCGAGCTGCGGCACGACGCCGTCCATCCGCCGCTCGAGGGCCTGCTCACCTGGACGCTCCTCCATCTGGGCCTCTCCGAGACGGCGCGCCGCCTGGTGCCGGTCGCCCTGGGGATCGCCACCGTCCTCCTCCTCGCCGGCTGGGTCGGGCGGCACTTCGGCGAGCGGGCCGGCCTCGCGGTGGGGGCGGTCGCCGCGCTCTCGCCGGTGGGGGTCCACTACTCGCAGGAGCTCCGCCCCTACGCCCTCGCCCTCTTCCTCATGGTCGCCGCGCTCGTCCTCCTGGACCGGCTCCTCGGCGGCTCCGACGAAACACCTGGCACCTCGTCGGGCTTCGCGAGCGCCGACGAATCGCCTGGCACCTCGTCGGCCTCGTCGCGTCCCGACGATACGCCCGGCGCCGACGAATCACCTGGCACCTCGTCACAATCGCCTGGCACCCGATTGGGCCCCCTATTGGGCGGCCGGGCGGCGTGGCGCCTGGGGCTGCTCTTCGCGGCGGTCCTCGGTTGCTTCTATACGCTCTATCTGTCGGCCCTGGTGCTGGTGCCGCTGGGCTGGCTCCTCCTGGAGGCGGCCTTTGGGCC